>JAYVGZ010000638.1:0-3562 GCA_043771805.1 Pseudomonadota bacterium | reverse complement strand
CGCGGTTTCGATCTGCGGAAGGAAGCGTTCTCTTGAGACGGACAGGATCCGAGCGCGGTCCGCCGACCCTAGTCCTAACGTAGGCGGTAATCAGTTGTCTCCGCGGGATTTCTACCTGCAGGAAAAACTGGAACGCCCCACTCTCATCACTCTGACCCTCCGCCACTACCCTGCCACCAGCCACAAGCTGAATCTCCGCCTCTGGAACTCCGCTACCATCATCTCCCTGGACCATTCCGTAAAGCCTCACTACAGGATCGACCCGTGCACCCACTCGCTCTTTCTGGAGGGTCACCACATTGACAGCGGGACTTGGCGGAGCAGGTGCCGTCGTAGGTGCGGGCAGCGGTGTTTTATCCCCCCCGGGCGGTGAAAATGCTGGGTGAAATGACTCATATATCTTCGACTCTACCGCCTCAGTACTGAGACACTGATCGTACTGCAAGAGATGGTCATTAATCTGGCTCACAGTCGCATCTGAAAAATGATTCGACGGCGGTATCGAGATACTCGGATACATGAGTCCAGAGGGGTCGCTGTTATCATGTTGCGCACCAAAGTTGTGGCCGACTTCATGGGCAAAAATGCCGGGCATAGCAACATCAAGGTAGCTTTGGGTTACCCCGTATGAGAGCGCTGGCGCCGCGCACAAAACTCCGATGTATGCGATTCCCACTACTCCACCGTCAAAGTCCTTTCCGGTGAAGAGATGACTGAGGTCTACATCAGAGCGGAATGAAGATGTGGACACTCCAAGGTTTTTCGCATTTGCCGGGTTGGTAACGAATTCGGTTAGCAGATATCCCGGATCAGTTGAAACGTAGGGGGAACTCTCGGCGTATACGTGCTGCGTAACTATCTTGAACCGCACACCAAGCTGTCGATCGTAAAGTGCCTCTGCCGCATTGATAATATCAGCGATCACAGCATTACTGTTTGCACCGTACTTTGCATACCACTCTGGATCTGCATCTGTGCTGATCGCGACGATGCGGGCCTGTTGCGCAGCACTTGAATAAGGTTTAGGGGAAGATGCTTCCATCGAAGTACCACCCACCTTTCTGGTATGGCGAATGCTTTCATCTGCCGGGGGTGAATCTTCGACGTTAGCCCCACATGCCCCACGCTTTGCCAGAAACACTGGAATGCTCGCAACATGCGCGTTAACAACGAGGGAGCCGTCTAAAGCCATCCTCACGGTGTAGATTCTCTGGCGACGCTGCTTACTCCCCTTTACTCGTCCGAGAAACGAAAGTTTCAATTCCTTTCCGATAATCGATGCCGCTCCGGGCAAGAGGCGTCCGCTTTTTCTGCTCCAGCCGCGCCCGAGCGCGAGTCTTCCTTGCAAAAGAATTGGGGCTACTGGGTCCTCAACTGATCGACCTCCCCTATCGATGAAGGAGCTCCAAGTTTTGTTCCGACGGGTGGAAAACCGCACATCGAGATTTCCTTCCCCTCGAATCCGTCCTGTCAGACGCACCTCAGGAACGGTCTCTCGTTCGACCAATTCCTTACCAACAGTTTTCTCAGCTGTTCGAATCGAGTACACCCCATACATTCTCAAAGCAGCTTCGTAGGGGTTGTCGGGAAGTGCATACGCCCCACAAAGAGGGATGGTTAGAAATACCACCGCTACGGCCCGAACGAGAGCAAGAGAATGAAGGAATCGCGATCCTCCCATGTAACCTCCCCGCAAAACCAAACGCTCTAAACCACCACCTCAGAACAGTTTAGGATGCGCGCCTAATGGGCGTGTCTCAAAAATCCGCACGAATTCTCACACACTTTTTTAAAATTAAGGTGAATCCTCTTGCTTGCCTGACCAACCGATGGCGAATACAAATAAGGCATGAATAGATCTCAGGTATTTTGCTTGCTCACTCTCATCTTGTGGGTAGCAGGATGTTCGTACAGGGCCGCACCTTCCCCGGAGTCGGCATTTCGTAAAGCTGTCGCAGTAGAGGTGTCAGATGATCTAAACTTTGAGGGACTCGAGAATTCGATTTCAAGCCAACGTTCTACTCTCTTGCGATCCCCCGATAAGCTTATGCACTTCGGAAGCCTCTCGATCTCTCAAGGTGCTTACGGCGCAGCGCTTGAGCAGCTACAGATAGCCCTAGCACGCGCGAAGAGCCCCGTAGAGAAAGATACCTATATTCGAGATCATTTCAGCTTTCTCGAGGTATACGGGGGAGAACACTGGGGAGAGGTGCTGCTTACTGGCTACTTTGAGCCAATTCTTCACGGAAGCTTGGTTCGTACAGAGAAGTTCTCACAGCCGCTTTACTCCCGCCCTCCCCAACTCATTACCATCAACCTGAAGAAATTTTCCGCCCGATTTTCAGAAGAAGGATCCCTTAAGGGACGCCTCGACGGAGTTACGGTCGTGCCGTTCTACACTCGGCAGGAAATTGACGGTGCACAACTGGCACTCGCCCATCGAGGGCTTGAGCTGTGTTGGGTAGATCCTGTAGATGCTTTCTTCCTTCACATTCAAGGTTCGGGAACAGTAAAGCTCCCTGATGGGCGCGAACTCTTTCTCACGTATGCCGAGAAGAACGGACAGAAATATGAGGCGATCGGAAAGTTTCTCAAGGCACAGATTGCCCCTCATCAAGTTACAATGCAGCGCATCGAAACCGTGCTTCGAGAGATGTCAGATGCGGAGCGCGCAGAGATCCTGTACATGAACCCGAGCTACGTCTTCTTCACTATTTCGGAGAGACGGGCGATCACTTCGATGGGAGTGCCCGCTAATCCAGGGCGCACGATTGCCTCGGATCCCCGCTTCATGCCAAAAGGGGCCTTGGCCCTCCTTACCTTCAAAAAACCGCTCTTTGACCCCAAGAACCCTCAAGACCCCGACCCCGTTAGCACAGAAACTGTGTCTCGACTGGTGCTTGATCAGGATACCGGTGGTGCCATCAAGGGTACTGATAGGATTGACCTCTTTTGGGGCAGAGGCGACGAAGCAAAAAAGGTAGCAGGAGTTTTACAGACCCGTGCAAGGGTGTTGTACCTCGTACCCAAGGACCCTAATTAGGGGGCTTTTTCTCTCTTCGTCGAGCCGGGGTTGTCACTGGAGCCACCGTCATGTCGAGCTGCAAGCGAGACATCCACTCCATGTCGCCAAACCACTTCAAGCGACATAGCTCAATACTATCCCCTATCGAAAGAAGGATACGTTTACACTCTTACCAACCGTTACCACACTGTCCTCTACAAAGGAGTAACTTCTGATATCCACCGAATGATGTACGAGCACTCTACTGAACAATGTAGGCTCTACCAACTTCTTTCTATCAAACTTAAAGGGTAGCAATTGCCTAACCAGGCGGTAACACTCCTCTCCGTCGGCGGGCTCGCTATGGATAGTGGGAACTCTTGTGTGCCGGTGTTTATAGAGTGAGGGCTCTGGCACTAATCTTATTTGCGGCTTCATCGTTGATGGTTTTTTGTTGGCTCATTACTCTATGACCTGTATCCCCTCCCCTCTCGCTACGCTCTAGGAGCACCTTCAGTCAGTAGAATTCGGGTATGAGAAGACGTTTTGAAGCAGGCA
>JAYVGZ010000637.1:0-7338 GCA_043771805.1 Pseudomonadota bacterium | reverse complement strand
GCTGATCGATCCCCTCGTAACGTCCACACACCAGAATAAGGGAATCCTCTTTAGAGAGCTTAACAACTTTCTTCTGAGTCAATCGCGCGCCAGATGGCGAGAAAAGAATGACCCGCGCGTTTGGGTGCTTTACTTTTGCCGCCTCGATGCACTTAACGAGGGGCTCCACTGACATCACCATCCCGGCGCCACCTCCATACGGGGTGTCGTCTACCTTATGGTGCGGCGGAGAAGAGAAGTCACGGATGTTTGTAACGACAGGATTGAGAACTCCCTTCTGAACGGCTTTCCCTACAAGGCTAACACTGAGGAAATTTTCAAAGATTTCCGGGAATATTGTAAGGATTTCTACGTGCCACATTGAGGGAAGTCACATTTAGAGAAGCTACATTTTGAGAAGAGATCAGCGGGTAAAAAAAAGCGGTCGCTTTCCGAAGAAACCGACCGCCATCACGTTCACCGCTTAGTGATCGTTACTTATTTTCTGGAGCAGCTTTTTTAGCAGCAGCCTTCTTTGGGGCAGCAGCTTTAGGAGTAGCTGTCTTTTGCGCACCAGCAGCGGTAGCTCTCGCCTTTCTCTTTTGTCGTGCTTCAACTGTCTTTTTCTTCTGGTGCTCTTCTTTCGCTTCCATAAAGCCAGGTATCGCCTTCACGATAAGAGAGCGAACGGTGGCGCTGGGCTTTGCTCCGAGAGCCACCCATTTTTTAATAAGGTCTTCCTTGAGGGTTACGCGAGCTGGAGTTACGAGAGGATTGTATGTTCCAACCACTTCCAAGAAGCGGCCGTCTCTTTTCTGCTGCTTCTCTGTCGCGACTATTCGGTACGATGGTGATTTGTGCTGACCAAGACGCGCGAGACGAATAACTACTGCCACAGTAACTCCTTAAATACGGGAACTTTCTCAAACGAATTCAGAAAAGAGCCCGTAACTTACACTATGGGGAGCTTTTGGTAAAGATGTTGGGCCAGGGTAGGGGTTTAAGGGGTAAATGCTTGAATTTATGATTTTTCCTGCCGTTCGCCGGCACGACCGTCACTAAGGCCCAGCACTTTCTTACATTCTCTGAAGCACTCTTCAGCCCATCTCAGACATGTGTACAGAAGCACGGTTTTAGTCGGGTTAAGGTTTCAATATGCTCCGTTTCCCCTTCCTAACGCTGGCCACCCTCCTCAGTATTCCGCTTTTCAATGCAGAAGCTCAAACCAAAGATTTTCCAACAGGGATGGTTGTTTGCTCAGCAGTATTTCCGTGCGAAAAGCCCGACTTTAATGTGAATCCAGCACTCTTCGGTGTCGGGACGCTTGAAGGTGAAGTTTGTTTTGAGCGCGCAGTGCTGATGTGCGACAACGCGCGACAGAAATTTCAGTTAGAAAAAGCTGCCAGAAAAGATCGCCAGCAGAAAAGTCGGAACAGGAACAACAGAGGGAGACGGTAGTCAGCACAGAGAGCTTACCGCTTCCCGAATAGTGCCCCTAATCCACCCATCCCCTTTCCACCAAGAAGCCCCCCAAGCCCACCGGCGCCCATCTTCATAAGTTCCTTCATCATCTTGCGCATCTCTGAGAACTGCTTAACGAGCTTATTGATATCTTCAACAGAAGTCCCTGACCCTTGAGCGATCCGTTTACGCCGACTTGAATTGAGCATCTCGTGATTACGGCGCTCTTTCGGTGTCATCGATAAAATGATCGCTTCAATCCGTTTGAACTCTTTCTCCTGCGCTGCAGGGTCAATCTGCTTTGCCATCTTCCCGAGGCCAGGAATCATAGAAGTGAGAGAAGCGATGCTCCCCATCTTCTGAATCATTCTCATCTGATTGAGAAAGTCCTCGAGTGTAAATTGGTCCTTCTTGAATTTCTTCTGAAGATCGAGCGAGTCTTCAAGGGTCACCTGCTGACTCGCTTTCTCGATCAGGGTCATGACATCACCCATCCCGAGAATTCGAGAAGCCATGCGCTGTGGGTGAAACACCTCGAGCGCGTCTGATTTCTCACCTGTTCCGATAAACTTGATCGGCCTACCCGTGACTGCTCGCATCGAGAGTGCCGCACCACCGCGCGCGTCACCGTCGAGCTTCGTAAGGATGAGGCCACTGAGAGAGAGAGCCTCATCAAAACCCTGCGCAACGTTGACAGCCTCTTGACCGGTCATCGCGTCTGCAACGAGCAAGATCTCTTGAGGTGCTACGACAGCTACGATCTGCTTCAACTCATCCATTAACGCAGCATCAATCTGAAGCCGCCCCGCAGTATCAAGGATAAGTGCGTCGCAGAAGTTCTTCGTTGCGTAATCGCGCGCGCGAACGGCGATATCGACCGGCTTATCGGTTGGCTGGGTATCGAACACCGAAATCTTTAGATTGGCGCCAAGCGTTTTGAGTTGATCAATCGCAGCTGGTCGGTACACGTCTGCAGGAACGAGGAGCGGCGTACGCTTGTAGGTATCACGCAACAACCGGGCGAGTTTTGACGCGGTAGTAGTTTTTCCTGAACCCTGAAGCCCCACTAACATAATGACGATCGGTGGCGCCGCCTTTAGATCGAGTTCTGCCGCATCGCCGCCCATGACTGCTGCAAGCTCCTCATGAACGAGCTTAATCAGCTGCTGGTCGGGGCTCAGGCTTTTCAGAACGGCCTCTCCTACGGCTTTCTCGCCCACGCGAGCGCAGAAGTCCTTCGCGACTTTAAAGTTCACGTCTGCCTCAAGCAGCGCCATGCGAACGTCTTTCATCGTCGATTCAACGTCAGCCACGGTAAGCATACCGCGGCCACGAATTTTGCGCAGAGCGCCTTCAAGCTTATCGTGTAAGAAATCAAACATAACCCGAGAGTAGAGCACACTCAGGGGGGGCTTGTGTAGCGACGGGGCCCAGTTTCGAGGGAGTCTAGTTTCGAAGGAGGACAGTGGCGTTCTGGGCGATATCGCCAACCGAGCCGATAGCCCCCTTAGGATCCTCACGGATTTCCCCCTTCGTGCCCCGCGCAAGGTCGAGCGCATCATCAACGTCTCGAACGGTCGTTTGACTCGCCTCTAGGTTCTGCGAGGCTACCTCAACGGCAGCGACAGTACTACGGAGCGCTAAGCTTCCATCATTGAGCTGGCTGCGGAGCTGCTCAATACCCCTGCGCGCCTCTTCAATCTTCGCTACAGTGTTAAGGATAACGTCTTTCGGAGAGAGCCCCACAGACCCCAGACCAAAGGTATCCTTTGAACGGTCGGGGAGTAAAATCTCAAGCGCCTTTCCAAGCGTCTCTTCTAATTCAAGTCGAATTGGGTCTCCGGCAAGCGGCTTTATTCCATCACTTGTCGAGACGTTTGTTGCCTTAACGAGCTCCTGCTGGAGGGTGTTCGCCTCTTTCTGCAGGATAGCTATGCGAGGGGCAGGCAGGTCGCCTGAGGTCACCTGCTCAACGATTCCCTCAATTCCGCCCAAGATCTTCCCGATCTCTTCGACGCCACTAGCAGCTACATTAGTTGCTTCGATAGCTCGATTGATTCGAGTGCGAACCTGCTGCTGCGCCACCGAGGGGCGCGCATCGCTTGAAACGGTAACCGAATCAGCTGGCTGCTCTGAGGTTTGAAGGCCAGGAAGGGTATTGACCGTAAGTACGCGAACGGGCGCAAGGGATACGGGCCCCGGGGTGTTACCACCATTTACATCCTTAACTGCCATATAACATCCGTACTTCCGTGTGGGAAATCTGTTTCCCTGTAGAAGAGTATCGGCTGAGGGTGAGGAGACTTGAGGAATTTTCTTAAGGTGGGGTGGCGGGGTTGTAAGAGTCTTGCCCAAAAATGTTTAGCGGCGTGAAGACTGTGGTGCAGATGGAGGGGCGGGGAGCCCTGAAGAGCGCGTCGAATTTTATCTGAGGTCGGAGGATCCCATTTGACTCAGTCAATAGCGCCTGCTTAAGGGTGTTGGAGTCGGGTACAGCTAAAGGGAGGACGTCCGCGAGGGGGATTTGAGGGGGAAGGCGGTCCTACGGCCCCCGGCGCGCGGTCTACGAGATTTGGAGGTAGAAATTTTGAGGTAGAGCGGCCTTCCGCGGTGCCAAAGAGGTAAATAACGACAAAGTTCACTGCGCTGCCCTTATCACACATCTACTTGGACTACACATTAACATGTGATAC
Organism: Pseudomonadota bacterium; assembly: GCA_043771805.1. Taxonomy (GTDB): domain Bacteria; phylum Bdellovibrionota_C; class UBA2361; order UBA2361; family OMII01; genus JAYVGZ01. Next base: position 3,205 of record JAYVGZ010000637.1, on the reverse strand, counting down.
ACTTCGGCTATGAAAGATAAAGACTCTACACCCCAAAATCTAACGCTTGCGCTTCCGAAGTCTCTAATCAAAAAAGCAAAAATATTCGCTATCACAGAGAACAAATCCCTAAGCCTGCTAGTTAAAGAGGTACTTGAAAGGCTAATTGGAGGGAAGGGGGTTTTCGAGACAGCAATGAGTCGTCAAAAAGCGAAAATGGAGACTACGAACCTCGGTGTAAAGGGGAAGATCTCGTGGACGCGAGAAGATCTCTATGAGTAGCGAACTTGCCTTTGTAGATACCAACATTTTTGTTTATGCCTATGATTCAAGTAGCGGCGAAAAACACGTTAAGTCGAAAAAACTATTGAACGTTCTTTGGAGAGAAAAAACAGGTGTGGTGAGCGTGCAGGTGTTGCAGGAGCTCGCAACAACTTTGACGAAAAAAATCCCGAAGACTCTTCCGTTCGATGAAGTTATAGAAATCATCTCTGACTTATCGCATTGGCAAACCATTTCTACCGATGGGGCGCTTGTCATTGAGTCGCTCAAGATAGCGGCAAGGTATAAGATTTCCACCTGGGATGGGTTAATAATAGCAGCCGCGAATCGGGGTAATTGTAAGTGTATATACTCCGAGGATCTTAACTCTGGGCAGAAATATTCCGGGGTCGAGATTGTGAATCCACTGTAAGGTTTGAGTTCGACGGTAGGTGGCGGACGGAATTGTTTTGAAAGACTAGACGGCCTCAGCGTTCGGGCAGCAAGGATACTCGAGGGGGACCGACGAAGCTACTCAACTGTTCGTGCTCGGGTAGAGACCAATTTTTATCAACCTCGCTTTGTACGCGGTCTCTGAGGCAAATAATTTCGGGGCTTGCTGAATGATGGGACAAGTACTTCAAATCCCTCGGTGCACTTTATTCTTGAAATCATTGGTCCGCTTCGATACCGTCCGCGGTCAGTAAGCCTTTCAAATCCCGAGCGGTCCGACGCAATAGAGCTTCAACCAATCTTTTCTATTGCTCGCCCGAGCACAGAGTCGGTTGCACAGTTTTTCTCTCCTTATACCTGTCGATGCCCGTCATCCCCATCCAATCCCGTTCAAATACATACCTATTGTGGGGCCCGCAGCGAATCCGCAGGTTCTCAACCGAGTGACTACCCCCACAAGAAAACGGATCGATATGGTCGAGTTGAACGCCACGGATCTCACTGCACTGATGACCATCGGGCCCAACGTACGTGCATCGCCCTTGATCTCTCACAAACACTGCATCCCGCACCTGATCCGGAATATGTCGACTACGATTTCTAGCGAGTGCGTTCACCGTGGCGGTGGCTCGCCTCACTTCTCTTCGCTCCTCTCGCTTGGCCGGTGATCGTACGTTGCGATACGCGATGAGTGCAGAGACTATCGCTTGAGTACGGGAAGATCTGTTGCTGAGCTGTTGAACCTCTTCTAAAAGTCGATACTCTTCCTCGGACAATTCCAGAGTTACAGAGAATTTTAGCGGTGGAGCCTGTGTGCTCTCCGGCGCCTCTGAACTCTGCGCAAAGAGCGGCAATGTCTTGGGCACTTCAGGAGCTCTTACTGGGGCAATAGTCACACGTTCCGGTTTTACAAAGGTAGGCGCCAGATAAGGCGCTACTAACTTTTTCACCTCCTCTTTAGCTTTCCCCTCACTGAGTGGAAGAAGCTCCCGCATGATTTCCGTCGGGACACGAGACAGCTCAACAGCAGCGCACAAACTAACACGACCCGCCGCTATTCGCTGCAGCACCTCAGGAGTTTCAACGCTAATACGAGCTGCCTTTATTCTGCGATACGCTGACCCTTCGGAGTATCCTAGCCCCTTCGTACAAAAGGCAAACAACGACGAGTACCCAAGTTCAAGGTACAGCCTTCGGGTATCCACCTCTTGCAGGTAGCGAAGGATCTCGGCTAGTACTTCGCGCTCATGCTGTACGAGATTTTTAAGTTCAGCGATAAGGTTTTGATTTGTGAGAGAAGAGAGATTTTTGTTCATGGTAAAAGTGTACCATGCGTTTTTCTGGGCTCTGTAAATGCGCGGTATTGCGATGAAGGCGCACCGATCGCGAAAAAACGGATCTGAGATTTTCGTTGCGTTTAAATTGATCTACCGCGAATAGGCTTCAATATCTGGAGTACCTGCAACATCAATAAGTTTTTCACGAATTGGGCTGTCAAGTGATTTTTGGGAATAAAATCTGGGGTATTGGGGTTTGATTCGGAACCTGTAATCAGTTGAGGGGTCTAACCGGTGTTAGCGGTTTCACCCGTCGCACGGGAGGTCCTTTGGTGCGGTTGGGTCGGGAGGTGCCGGTGTGTGAGAATCGCCAATCGCTCCTTTCGTCACACCGGTAAGTACTGGGAGGAGGTGGGAGGAGTCGTGGGGGTGGGGGTGGTTTTTGACCCATTGCCCTTTGACTCATAATTTCAGCCGGTTAGGCCAAGTTGGTCGGGGGCTTGCTTTACGCGCGGTCTCTGAGACAAATAGTTTGGGGTCGGGGGCTTGCTTTACGCGCGGTCTCTGAGACAAATAGTTTGGGGACAAATAGTTTGGGACAAATAGTTCGGGCTCCTGAGAGAAATAGTTGGGGACAAACAGTTTGGGGCGCAGCCAATCGAATTACCAGCCACAAATTGTTTAGTATTCGACCATGGCGCCGAATACACTGTACGGGGTGCAGCACCTCTACTACGCGGTTTTTAGATTTGTATGCGTATTCGACAAGTGAGGTCGGCAATGTCTGAGGTAAGTCACAAGAGCGGCACTCGATGCAGGCAGGAACGAGGTGCCGGCTTGGTAGAATTCAGTCTCCTCGTCGCCTTAATTGCGGTTGTCACCGTAGCAAGCGTTAGAGTGTTGGGCCAGACGATTGCCGAGAACCTCAATCGATCACGCGCAGCGCTCGGCAGTGGAGCTTCTGGCTTCTGTGACCCAACGAATCCTAACTTCCCTAATTGTTAGTCCGTGCGCGACCAAAAAATCTTCGCCCGAGGATCCAACCGCCGATCAGAGAGGCCACTAGTGAAATGGAGCTGGGTTCTGGTACAGAGGTTACGCCGAGGTTATTCGCAATGTAGCTGCTAGTTTGTGCCTCAGTAAAATCCAAGTACCATGAGTCATTTCCGTCAGGGTCAATAGAGCCGCCCGTTATGGCGCCCGCAAACTTTCCGTTTTGCAGTAAGGAGCCAAAC
>JAYVGZ010000636.1:0-4449 GCA_043771805.1 Pseudomonadota bacterium | reverse complement strand
CGCGATGCGGATCGTGTTATCGGCTTACTGGCCTCGAAAGGCATCGAGCCGAGGCTCATAATCAATCGTATTGATTACGAGATGGTAAAGCGTGGCGACATGCTCTCGGTCAAAGACGTCCAAGACATCTTGGGGATTGAGATAATCGGCGTTATTGAGCGGGATGAACAGATAATCGTCGCTGCAAACTGCGGTGAACCTGTTACCTATAATCCTAAGTCGAAGGCTGGTCAGGCGTTTACTCGAATTGCAGGTCGCATGTGTGGGGAGCCAAGCCCTATTCCGACGTTCGACAACGGCTCGCTCTGGAACAGACTTACCCGGAGGCTAGGCGTCGGTGCTTAGTTTTAGGGTGCGGAGTGCGACTTTGCGTTCACAGAATCTGACTTTATGTCCTAACCTAAGGTTTTGGTCTGTACGAAAAGAGATGTTTGAGGATACTGTTTCACTAAGCAATCGCTTGAGTCACCGAAGGAGTTAGTCAACCGTGTTCAATGCGCTTAAGAAAATTCTCTTTGGGGAGGCCAACGCCAGCAAATTAGTGGCGAAGAGCCGCCTACATTTCGTTCTGATTCAGGACCGTGCTGGCTTAACAAATGATGAGATGGCCGTCTTTAAAGAAGAGATGGTAAAAGTCATTGAGAAGTACTTCGTGATCGACAAGGAAGGCTTTGATATCAAATATCACCGTCAGGCTGATACCACGACCCTACTTATAAACTCTCCTGTGATCGTTAGAAGACAAGGTGCGGCCCCAGAGCCAAAAGTAGTCATTTCGGCTGAACCTGCCTCGGTAGCGTCTAACATATAGTCGACTCTTGCGTCACGTTTGCATCTAACTCGCTCCTTGTTCAGCACAACCACGGTTCAGCACAACCACGGTTCAGCACAACCACGCCCCTTTTTCTACCGGTCACCTCCATTAGAATGGAGGGCAGCTAACGATACAGCTAGCCTGTACACTTGCTGCGCCGCCGAGCTACTATTACCTTACCTTCAGAAAGTTAATTTAGATCTCTTTTTTGATTCTTGTGACGCCATGCTTCGATTCTTCAACCGACTCCTTCTTGTATTCGTTCTTATTAGCATTACCGTGCTCATTACTCTCTCTAACTCTGAGCCAGCGACCATTCGGTTGGGGTCACGGTTTGAGCTAACGTCGTATGCTGGGGTGATCTACCTCGGAGTATTCGGGGCAGGATGCGTTGCTACTTCTATTGTAGGCCTCTTTTTTGGTTTGAAGGCGTACCTTCGAGAGCGGAAACTTCGCGCAGCTGAAAAGAGCCGCCAAGCGTTCTTTCAACTTTTCCTTACCGCTCGAAATAGCATGGCGGCTTTTGAGTGGCAGAAGGCCAGAGAAATATGGGAAACAGTCCTGAAGAAAGATCCAGATAATGTAATTGCGCGGGTCGAGCTTTCGCAATGTTTGGAAGAAACAGGGGACCTTCGTGAGGCCCTACGAGTGTTGGACTCAACACGCGCAAGCAGCCGTAGAAGCACCGAGGTGTTATTTCGTGCAGCAGAGCTTAATAGACGGCTCGGCAATGGTACGGGAGCAAGCGACAACTTAGCCCTTATTGTCGCTGACACCCCTAGCCGCAGAGCGCTGGAGCTTGCTCGAGATACTTCGGAAGAGATGTCTCGAATAGATGACGCACTTGAGTATCAAAGCGAGCTAGATAAACTGGGATACAATTCAGAGGCAAGCGTTGCTATTCGCACGCGTATAACGTTTGCGCAAATTCTTCGAGATGCTCCAGAAGAGAATACGCTTCGCGAGACCCTTCAGGGGTTCGTCCGTCGAAATGCTACTTTTGTGCCGGCCCTTGAGAAGCTCGCCGCATTGCAGATCGCTCGCGGTCTTTTCGATGAGGGTGCTGAACTTTTGGTGAAGGCTGCCAAGGCCTCAAAGGATGACCTCCAAAAATGGCACGCCATCATCGATTTATGGCTTCATCAAGCTCCAGGAGACTCAGGAAAACGCGCAGAGCGGGCTGTTGCAGCTGCTCGCGCCTCAACGCAGGAAACACGCGGAGCCGATCGAATTCGAACGGAGTTTACCGTGGTACAAACCCTGTTGGCGGTGAACAAGGTCGAGGAGGCCCGTAAAACGCTTGAATCTGTGCCATCACTCGCGGAGCGGGAAGGGATAAAACTAGAGGGAGATCTAGCGCGTACGAAGCTCTTGCTTAAGGGCTCTTGCCTCGCTCGACTCGGCCTTGCAAAAGATACCGCCGGTATCTGGCAGCAGCTTCTGGAGCCGACTCAGGCGAACTCAGCAAAGAATGGATCCTACGCAGGCCCCCAGTTCGAGGAGCCTTCCCCTACTCTTTCAACGCCATAAGATTTCTACGAAACAATCGCCCTATGAAAACTACTCTTCTCTGTATACTCGATGGCCTCGGCATCAATCCAAATCCGAAGGGGAACGCAGTGCATCTGGCGAAAAAGCCGATACTTGACGCTCTTATGACAAGCTCGCCTCACTCGACCCTCATTACATTCGGAGAACGGGTGGGGCTCCCTGCGGGGCAGATGGGGAACTCTGAGGTGGGCCACCTCAATATAGGTGCGGGCCGCGAGGTCGAGCAGTGGCTTCTTAAAATTAGTCGTGGGCTTGCTGGGCCGTTTCTCAGAGACTCTGACGAGTACAACACATTCCTCAAGGCAATAGACCCGACACGTTCGATCCACGTTGTTGGGCTGTACAGTTCAGGTGGCGTACACTCTGATTGCGAGCACTTAAAGCTCCTTATCACGCGGCTCAGTAAAGATACGTCAGCCAAGATTGTGCTTCATCTGATTAGTGATGGCCGTGATGTATCACCAACAAGATTTCATGGAGACCTCGCCGATCTAGTTGCTTTTATCGCTCCGTACACAACCTGCTCGATTGGATCAATTTGCGGTCGATTCTTCGCTATGGACCGAGATCAACGGTGGGAACGGGTGACGAAGGCATACGAAGCTATTGCCCTGGCGCGAGGCACAATTGTCGGAGAGAGCGCCTCATCTGCGAGCCTTCTGAAATTCGTCACAGACTCTTACGCGAGCGGCGTAACCGACGAATTCTTAGAGCCAGCTATCTCAACACCTCAGCCAATAGAAACGGGCGACGCCCTACTGTTCTGGAATTTCAGAGCGGATCGGATGCGCGAGATAGTTGCCGCGCTCGCTTGTGAGGAATTCTCTGGTTTTGCGCGTTCGGCGCCGATTCCGGTACCCGAACGTGTGTTGTGCTTCACTGACTACGACGCGACTTTCCATCTCCCCTACCTCTTTCAGCAAGAAGAGATTAAGAACCACCTCGGAGAAGTCGTTGCTGCAGCAGGACACAATCAGCTACGGGTAGCCGAAACCGAAAAGTATCCCCACGTCACCTATTTTTTGAACGGCGGTGTTGAGGTTCCCTACATCGGCGAAGCACGTCAGATGGTGCCCTCACCCCGCGACGTAAAAACCTACGACTTGAAGCCAGAGATGAGTGCTTTTGGCGTCACTGGGATAGTTGTCGAGGGAATTCGCTCTGGCAAGTATTCCCTGATTGTTGTGAACCTTGCCAATTGCGACATGGTTGGCCACACCGGAGTCGTGGACGCGGCTATTAAAGCAGTAGAAACGACCGATACCTGTCTTGGGGAGATGTTAGCCGCCCTTCGTGAGGTAAAAGGGGATGCTCTTGTGATCGCCGATCACGGAAACGCTGAAATGATGACCAACTACAAAGATGGCACACCACATACGGCACATACAACGTTCCCTGTTCCGGTGATTCTTGTCGACCATCAAGGAGTTTCTGCGTTGAGAGAGGGCGGGGCTCTGTGTGATGTTGCGCCAACGATTCTTAAAATGATGGGTCTTCCGCAACCAGAAGAGATGACGGGAACTGCTCTGTTTTAGCGAGGGATTCGAAAATTGATTATTCAAGAAGAGCCGGTCGATATTTCTACCGCCACCGGGTCGATGCGCACCTATGTGTACCGCCCTATAACCCCAGGGAAGTATCCTGGCCTAGTGCTTTTCTCAGAGATTTTCCAACAGACAGGCCCCATTAAGCGAGCTGCTATGATGTACGCTGGGCATGGCTTTATTGTTGCGGTGCCCGAGATTTTTCATGAGCTAGAATCACCGGGTACGATACTCGCGTACGACCAAGCCGGAGCCGACCGCGGCAATCAAGATAAAGTTGCAAAAGAGCTCTCCTCCTATGACGCAGACACAACGGCATGTCTAAGTTTCCTCGGACATTCGCCTCACTGCAGTGGTCAACTTGGGGCGATCGGCATCTGTATTGGCGGTCATCTGGCATACCGCGCCGCAATGAACCCTAAAGTGGCTGCCACTGCGTGCTTTTATGCCACCGATATCCACAAAGGTAGCCTCGGCCACGGCCTGTGCGATGATAGCCTCGCTCGCACTGTTGATATAAAAGGTGAGCTTCTTATGATC
>JAYVGZ010000635.1:0-6731 GCA_043771805.1 Pseudomonadota bacterium | reverse complement strand
TGAAAACAACTAGCCGTTCACAAAAACAGTCAACGAGCGATCAGCTCGTTGTCGACGAAACGTTCGCCTGACTGCAAAAGTTGTTCTCGTAACACCTTTGATTTGTGAACGAAAATATGCCCGTGAACGGATACCAGAGACCGCGGCAAGGGTAAAAAATCGAATGTTGTAGGGCAGTTGCTGGCACCTGCGAGAAATTCGTATTTTTCCGGCGCTAGGTACTAACTCTTTCTCTTAAACAGCCGAACTTTAAGGGAACATGAGAGGGGAACCCCAAAGCAACCAAAGGCCCGCACGCGAGAATCCTTTCGAGAGGATGGATGTCCGCTATGAACTCGATAAACTACATGAACAGCTGGAGGTGTTACGTATCCAGTTTGAGCAGTTCTTCACAGGAATTCTCCCCTTTTCTCCCGATAAGCTCCACGCCGATGTAAAGAGGCGAATACGTAGGCTCCTTAAGGCACCCTTTAGAAACTCGGAGATGAGCTTTCGGCTCAAGACGTTGGAGGGGCGCTACCATACCCATCAATCCTACTGGCAGCGTGTGCTCCGAGAACGGGAGGACGGCACCTACGTCAAAGATGTTTTCAAGGCGAATATGCGGGAGCGTAACCGCTTAGAGGACGCGCATTCTACGACAGCACAGGGGGCAGCTGAGCGGGCGATGAAACAGCTGTTTGCAAACTACCGCGACGCATTAGAGCGAAACACCGGCAAGATGCAAAACCTCGATTTTTCGGCCTTTCAGAAGGCCATTGTTCAGCGTACCCGAGAGTTTAAAGAGCAGAACCAGGGTCAGAAGATCTCCTTCAAGATTGTTGTGCAGAACGGCAAGGTCGCAATCAAGGCTAGTGCTAAAGCCTCGCCACCTAGCGACGGAAAGTCATAAAAATATAACCTCGCGTTGTTCCGAATTTTGGATACACTGGGGAACCCTTTAACCCAACACATCAGATCGGTGGAACAAGACGGAAAAGTTATTATGACTGGAAAGATCAAAGTAAAGACACCTGTAGTTGAGCTCGATGGTGATGAGATGACTCGGATCATCTGGCACATCATTCGTAATAAACTGATCCTTCCGTTTCTTGATATTGACCTTAAGTATTTCGATCTTTCGGTAGAAAATCGTGACGCCACCAATGATGACGTCACAGTGGATTCTGCAGAGGCGATAAAGCAGTACGGCGTTGGTATTAAGTGCGCGACGATTACGCCTGATGAAGCTCGCGTGAAGGAGTTCGGGCTAAAGAAGATGTGGAAGTCGCCGAACGGCACGATCCGAAATATTATCGGCGGAACTGTCTTTAGAGAGCCAATTCTTTGCAAAAATATTCCTCGTCTTGTTGGTCATTGGAGCGAATCGATAATCGTCGGGCGACACGCTTTCGGCGATCAGTATAAGGCGACAGACTTCAAGATCCCCTCAGCTGGAAAGCTTACGATACGGTTTCAACCAGAGGGCAGTGGCGAAGCAATTGAGCACGAGGTATTTCAATTTCCTGGCTCGGGCATCGCCATGGCGATGTACAACCTTGACGACTCTATTAGGAGCTTCGCTCGTAGCAGCCTGAACTACGGGCTTGCAAAAAAGCTACCTGTCTACCTGTCGACGAAGAATACAATTCTCAAAGCGTATGATGGGCGTTTCAAGGATATTTTTCAGGAGATATTCGAGGCAGAGTTCACCGCGAAGTTTGCGGCGGCTGGTATTGAGTATCAACACCGCTTGATTGATGACATGGTCGCGTTTGCGATGAAGTCAAAGGGCGGATTCGTGTGGGCCTGTAAAAATTACGATGGTGATGTGCAGTCGGATTCAATTGCGCAAGGATTCGGTTCGCTTGGGCTAATGACCTCCGTGTTGATGACAGAAGATGGCAAGACGATTGAGTCAGAAGCTGCTCACGGCACTGTTACCAGGCACTATAGACAACATCAGCAAGGGAAGGAGACGTCGACGAATCCAATAGCTTCCATTTTTGCTTGGACAAGTGGCCTCCGATTTCGTGGAGAATTCGATGGCAGCGAACCTTTGATTCAGTTTGCGCGCTCGTTAGAGGCAGTCTGCGTAGAAACAGTAGAGAGCGGTAAGATGACGAAAGATCTAGCTCTTTGCATCCACGGCGATAAGACAGAGCGTCAACACTACGTGACTACGGAGGAATTTCTTGATCTCGTGGCCTCGGGCATTTCTAAGAAATTAGGGTAACGAGGGAAGTTTTCTTGACTCGTTTCTGATGGTGAGACTGTATGTTCGTTTGGTACATTCAAGGACATCCGCGCGTTTATGAACCACGACAAAGTGGGAGGGTTGCAGGAGTGGTCCAAGCCGCCACGGTGTCATCTGTTTCAACCGACGCAGGTGGACAGGGTGCCGCCCAACGAAGCTCCCGAACCCTCAAGGGGTACGGGGCACAGGAGGTCGACGAAGAACCTCGACGTCAGTTAACGTACGTTTCTCAGATCATGGCTTCCTCGGTTGTAGCGTTATCTCCCGATGATTCGCTCGAGACGGCAAGCAATCTTTTTACAAGTAAAAAATTTCGGCACGCGCCAGTTTGTGGTGCTAACGGGAAACTTTGTGGGATCTTGTCTGAACGCGATCTGCTTCGGCAATTGGTGAAGAGAGGGAGCCTTCCTATACCGGATGAAATTCCTATCTTGCTTCAAGATTTTATGAAGACGTCCGTTCTTACTGCGGCACCAGGGACTGAAGTCAGGCTGGCAGCTCGGGTGATGTTTCAGGAGAAGATTGGGGCTTTGCCGGTTCTTGATAAGGATGGCAAGTTGGTTGGGATTTTGACTAGGAGTGATATTTTGAAGGTGGTGATGAATACGGTGCCGTTTGAGTTGTGGAGTTAGCCCGGGAGTCTTTAAGGTCATCTGGGGCAGGAGGCACTCTGCATCGCTCATACCCAAGAAAGCCGGCGCCCCGGCGAACCGCTCGCCGTTCAAGGGGATAAATGCTGATGTATCTGGAATTCGCTACCCAATGGGTAGCGAAACTCGATCGTGAACCTGTTCCCCGTGCGCCAAAGAGAAGAAAGCTGTTCTTATGCAGTAGCTTAACAAGTCGCCTCAACATGTTTCGAATATGGCGGCCATTTGTAAGGCGTGTAAAGGGTGAGATCAAGGCGTCGTAGCAGCAGAGCAGAAACCTTACCGACCCTCAACCAATCGAGCGATCATCTCCACTGGACCAGTAGAATCCCACATGCGAGCACCCTCGATCTTCGCGGTCGTCTGACCTGACTCCGGATCTTGAAACCGTATCGGCATTCCACGCCGATCAAGGAAGAGAGTTGCTGGAAGCTCTTTGATACCGAAAAAAGTCTTGAAGTCTCCTGCAGTATCCATCAGCACAGGAAAATTTAACGAATACTTGGAGGCAAACACCTGCATCTGATACGGGTCATCATCAACCGCCACGCCTACGACAGAGAAGCCGGAATCTTTAAACGATGTCTGCACGTTTCGTATACTGGGCGCTTCGAGCCCGCACTGGCCACACCAGCTCGAAACGAAGTGTAACATGACAATTTTACCGCGGAAGTCGGATAGTCGCTGATACGGACCGGCGAGACTCGGGGCTGATGTTTGAAGTATTTGTTGCAGCGCGTCCGAATTTCTACGGGCAACTTCCCCCTTACCCGAGCCTGCGCATCCCACAAATTGTACGGCTACTGCGACAGAGAGAGCGCATGAGACGAATGCTTTGAGTGACTGTGTAAACATCTCTTCCTAAAGCTATTTGAGTGAGATAGCCACTTTACCAAGTTTTTGAACTGTCACACGCCCAAACTGGTCACGCAAGGACACGGAGACTTTTTGCGCTTCAAACGTATCAGTAGCAAGAGGGTAGTATTCACCGAGATAGTGGCCAGGTACTCGCTCTACCATGGGCAAACCTTGAATAGCAGAGCCGATCGAAAATGAGGCAGTGTGTCCGGGGCTTCCAAGTGCAACTACGGTGAGCTTCTCTTTTTTCGAAATGGTGCCACTCTGCGAGTTGTGGGCAGCAGCAATTATCGCCGGAGGCGGGGAGGTAAGAAACTCTGGGCGATTCTTGATAAAGATTGGCTTGACGGCTTTCTGCACTACGTCACGGGCTAGATTCGTAATGATTTCGTTATCGAGCCCTTTCAGCGGCTCAAGAACGAGACTGCTGTACCCTGTGGGCCCCTTGCTTAAGCCCCGCCCCTCGGAATCATCGGCCGAGGATTCAAAGAGAATCTTCCCGTCTTTAGCTGATACAAGTTTTATATCCAAGGCTACAGTAGCTGTTGCCTGAATTCCGTAGTAGCTGCGATCCCATTTCGTGACCCTACCGTACATGACTGCGTCGCACGTCAACACTTCCTTGCAGAGGGTGGCGGGTGGCGCGGCAAATACTTTCTTAAAATCTATCTGAACTGGCTGTACCCCCTCCATGTCGAAACCACGATGGAGTAGCTCTGCCTCCACTACGGCCGGCGTCAATACGTCGAGGGCTGCCTTTGAGAGCTCTGACTGAACTAGGTTCTGCACAAACTTCGCGGGGGTCTCCTTGAGCTTGGACGATACGAGACCTACGTTGTCGATTAATAAATTCTCATCGACCTGGGCGAACTCGCCATTTTTATCGACCTGAACAAAAGGGAGCACTGCTATTCTAAGCGGCTGCGAGGGGTTGAAGTTAACGCTGCTTTTAAAGGTACCGGAGCATCCAGCTAGAAATAAAGCGACGCCTACCGCGATACTTCGTGCAGAACTGTTAATTGAAGCACTTCTCAAAATTTGGTTACGCATGGCACACCTATTTTTTCTCTTCTGAGATATCTATCGGTAAAGAAGGAAGCCCAGCGGCACCAACAAAGACGACCTGAACGTTCCCCGAAACTTTTGGAATTGGAGATCTCGACATCGTTACTTCACGAATACGCTTGTAGGGGCCTGCTGGAGAAGTAGCCTGAAAGACCACAAGCTTTTGAGTGGAGCAGCTCTTTAGGATTTCTGTACAGCCAGCCGATGACGATGATGAATCTTTGCCGACAGTGGCGCACTTTACACCCAAGAACGTCTTACCGGCTGCATCAGAGATCTCAACGCGGTTCTCGGGGGAGCACAACGGTTCAACAGGGAGGCTTACGTCTTTTCGTACAGCATTTCCGAATGCAGTACGCAGTTCGACGGTGACAGTGGGGGAGGAAGCGACCATGCTCAGACCTCCGAAAGCGCCGCAATAGTGGCCGGGCGTCACTTCACGCAAGGTCGATCGATCTTCACCGGCTACTGCATAAGCGAACGAATACGGTGTGCCAGTAACGCACAACTTGAGAGCAGACGGCGACTGCCAATCTACCTTACTCGAAACAATCGCGAGTTCAGTGCCCTCCGGCGCTGGTTTTGTTGGGCGAGTTGAAGGAGCCGAAGGAAGGCTGGTAACTAGTTTTCGCGCGAATTTGTTTCCGAGATTATCAAAAGCAGAATCTCCGCCGTTTTTAACCTGCGAGATGATACCTTGGATGAACTGACCAGACTCAAATAGTAACCCGCCACGCTCGCTTTCAGTGTGCTTGACCGTGGCTAACTGTTGCCCCGTCCTGTCCGTGAAGTCCAACTCACCACTGAGCGCGTTGTAATAACCGGCAATGAAGTTATTGCGAGAGAGAGATTCCAGTTTAAGATTTACAAATCCATCTATCAAATATTTTTCTGCTAACGCCTTCATCTCGGGGCAAGCAGGTGACGAGCAGGCTGCATTTAATACCCTATCGTCAACGACAATGAAGTCGTTGTTCCGTAGCTCGCTAATTAGGGCAGAACGTAGGTAATCAATCCGCTCCCGCGGAATGTCGGGCGAGTAATCTGCTGGCAGAACAGCAATACTTGCGGGAAGTGCTGAACCGGGTTGTAGAAAGGACTTAATTGTTGGGCCGCATCCGGTTGTAAATATGGCAGCCAAGAGGGAGAGAGCTGAAAGGTGAATGCGAGCCGAAGTCATAGTTCTCCCCGAAGAAAAGCAATCCAAGATAACTACCGACCGGAGGCGGTCATTCGACGACAATAGATCCCTTAACACCTTCAGGGGCCTTGCCAATGCCGTACACCGTATACTCGTAAGTTCCACGTTCATGAAAACAGGTACTCGCAAAGTCTTTCGGAGCAACGGGTTTGGTTGAACGCATTACGCCGTCCTCGCCGATCTTAAGATTGCCTGAAGAGCAGTGGGTCGCTAGCGATCCAAAATCAATAGCGAGGGTTACAAGTGCATCGTTCGAGTCGTTCAGAAAGAAAGCAATGCTGTCTTCTTTCTTCATCTTGAGCTGCGCAGGTTGAAGCCCTTCCTCTGAAATGTTGATGATTTGATTTTGTGATTCAGGTAGCTGGTCAGGGTTAGGGGTAGCGCCTTCAGACGCGCCGCTTGTCGGCATATAAAGTAGAACGCCGCAAAGCAGAAGTGACGGTAAGAAAATATAACTTCTCATGGGGTTTGATTTAGCAGGGCGCATACGACTTGGCAATCCAAGTAATCGAAATAGCTCAATTTTTCGGGTCTTTAGGAAGGCTTGGTATCCGTTCACGAGTATACTTTTGTTCACAAATCAAAGGTGTTACGAGAACCACTTTTGCAGTCAGGCGAACCCTTCGTCGACAACGAGCTGATCGCTCGTTGACTGCTTTTGTGAACGGCTAGTTGTTTTCACCCCGGATTTGCATCCGCAAATCCGCCCCTGAGGGGCTGG
>JAYVGZ010000634.1:0-25684 GCA_043771805.1 Pseudomonadota bacterium | reverse complement strand
CGCGCGCGCTTCTTGGCCTAGAGGATCCAGGAGATCTTCAAGAGCAGATCGATATTTTACTCTCTGAAAAAATCATCACAACGTTCGGTGCTGGCATCTTCTTGCAACAGTTTGACCAGGCAGAAGATTCCGTGGCGCGGTTTATCGCCGAGCGTGTTGGCCCACGCCGTAACGCACGAGTGGATCCAGAGACTATCAACTCGTGCATCGTTGAAGCGGAAAAATCCCTTGGAATGACCCTCTCCCCAGAGCAGCGTCTCGCCGTTGAGTCAGCCGCAATATTCCCGTTCCTTATTATCACCGGTGGACCCGGCTGCGGAAAAACAACGGTGATTAAAGCACTCACCCTACTTTTTGAACGGCTCGGATTCTCGATGGCACTCGCAGCACCCACAGGCCGGGCGGCTCAACGAATGGCGCAGGTATGTGGCTCGGGAGCAAGCACTATCCACCGGCTTCTAAAATTCGACCCGATGTCGAATCACTTTGTTTTTACCGCCAAAAATCCCCTCCCGGTAGATGCCCTCATCATTGACGAAGCATCGATGGTAGATATACTTCTAGCCCGCGATCTATTCGCTGCAATTCCGCTGCGCTGCACCCTCATCCTTGTTGGAGATAAGGACCAACTTCCATCCGTTGGGCCAGGCCGTGTCTTCGGTGATCTTGTTGGCTCGAAGGACGCCCGCGTTATTCAGCTTTCTAAACTATTTCGCCGCGCAGACGAATCGAACATCAACACAATTGCCTATATGATTAACACAGGCACGACCCCCACCATTCCAGCGCCCGATGGTATTACAAAGTCAGACGCATACTTCATTCAGCGAGAGGATACCGAAGAAGCGTCACGTCTAATCGAGACACTCGTCTCAGATCAGATCCCGAAAAAATTCGGTTTTTCGGGCGTTGATATAGCCGTCCTTACCCCATCTAACCGAGGGCCTCTGGGAACAATTGCACTAAACAAAAAGCTCCAAGAGAAACTCAATCCGCGCGCAAGTCACACTGAGGAGGAAGTTCTAGTCCTTCACGACTCTTTCTTCTGCGTCGGTGACCGCGTATGCCAAAGGGTGAACAATTACAAGATAGATCCCTCGGGTGTCTTTAACGGCGACATGGGGACCATCACCGAAATAAACCGGAAGGAACACCGCTTAGTGGTGGAGCTGTGGGATGGCCGACTGATTCAGTACGAGCGCCCCGATATCAGCCAACTTTCTCTGGCTTACGCGATGACGGTCCACCGCTCGCAGGGGATGGAAGTACCGTGCGTTGTATTTGCACTCGACACATCGCACTTTACACTTCTTGAGAGACAGTTGGTGTACACCGGGGTGACTCGCGCGAAGAAGCTGTTAATTGTTGTTGGGTCGAAGCGCGCACTTTCAATTGCTAGTCGGCGGGCCCAAACGAAGAAGCGGTGTACTCTTCTGCTCGAGCGGCTTGAGAAACATTTGAATCCTGAGCAGAGTGAGTTGATTCCTTGGAGTGAGTAGCTTAGGGGCTTCGATTGGCGCGGTTCAGGAGGCGCGGTTCAGGAGGCGCGGTTCAGGAGGTGCGGTTCAGGAGGTGCGGTTCAGGAGGTGCCTACCCCGCTGATCTGACTGGTCCATTCAGGAAATTGTTGAATTCCTCCCGTTGATCACCTACAGAAGAATAGAGGCAGTAGAAGATTTTTCTCGACGAGTAAGGCCGGTGGAAGTTCCTCTAGCACAATAAGACCCTCCAGAAAGTTCTGTAAAACACGCCGCTCAGCACTTCCTGCGGCCTTAATAAGCTCTAATCTTACTACCTGCGAGAGCGTAATTTCATCGTTGAGTACGAGGGAAGGAAGAAGAGAGTCCCTGCCATCGCGGAAATAGTCGACGAATACAGAGGTGTCGACAAGCACGCGCCCAACGGGCATTCGTTGCCTCAAAATATATCCCTGCTCCGCTCTCGATCTACATTAAAATCAATATTGAGCTTTCCCTTGAGCGTCAGAATTGATTTTCGCTTATGACCTCTTACCAGCTCCCTCAGTGCCAACACGATAGTATTGGTCTGATTTGTTTCGCTTAGCTTAACCGCTTGTGCAAGAAGTTCAGCTGGAAGAATAGTGGAGATTTTCTTTTTTTTCATAGTTGTGCGCGGTCGCGGGTATGTAAACTAGGCTACCGAATATACATATGTCTTTCAAGAGATTTATTGGAAATCGATATCGATCTACCGTGAAATTTTCCGCGTCTCAAGATCGATCGACTTCCTGCGCCGAGCATAGTGAACACAGACTGGGGGTCGGGAAATCATACGCCCTCTTAACCTCCTCCGAGAGAGTGATACCTCCCGCTCCGAGACACCGCGGTTGAATGAGGAGAATGGCTACGCTCGATATATCGAGCGTAGAAGTGAATGCTCACTTCCGCCTATGCTGCACCAAGAAGGGTTAGGTCTAGAGTATCTCCAACTACTTCACGCCGTCGTTGACAGGAGAGCGTGCAGAATACCGGTCAATCTCAGCCGATATCTTCTCCTTTAGTGCCGTCATTAAGTCTTCGATTTCCCGGAGTGGCTTGTTCGGGGAAGTCCGCAGCTGCCGAGCTAGCTCGCGGTTCTCAGACAATACCTGCTGCATCTCAGAAGTAAGAGCTGAATGAGAAGCGAGAAAGTTGTACGCCTTAGCCGAGGATCCGAGAACGGTAAGGGCTGCGTCGTAATACGCCATTCCGACCCGGTGGCACTCATTCGAACCTGCTTCTGAGTAAAATTCATCGAGTAGGTCACGTTTGTACGATGCCCAGATGAGAGAGCCGATCCGAAGCTCCTCCTCGCCGATCGCTTCGCTAGCAACCCCCTGAAATGCGTAAGCGCACGCCTCCTCACAATTCGAAATCTCCTCCTCCGATCGGGAGTTCTCCCGAGGATACAGTCGTGTTTCTTCCTCATGGAGCGCCATCAGATGTCCGGCCTCATGCGCACAGATCAGAGCTACGTAAGCAAAATATCCATCTTGGGAAACGATCTTTTGGGTTGCAGAGATTGAATACCCCGCTGCTCCCGGCAAATCCACGGCTCGAACTTCAAAAGAAACTGCATCAGGTACGGGAACCCCGGTTATCCGTAGCACGAGTTTCTTGACGTACTGCTCCGGTGAACCGAACTGTTTGACGTGATCTTTGAAAGTGCCAGCCTCGGCCATCGAAACAGCCCGGAGTTCGTTAGTCGCATGACTCCAAGAATTACTCATGGTTTCAGTAGCCTCTATCCGATGGGGAATGAGTAGCGTATCGAGGTTCGTGATTCTAGAATGTAGTCGATCAAGCGCTCCACGCTTCTCCTCGGAACCATCAGGTATATTTAGTAACGCAGATCCATTACCGACTGTGTCAATTGGTCCCGGTTTATCGAGCATTTTTCGAATAGCTACCAGCTCATCTTCTAGTGCCTTGATCCGCCCCTTCACTTTTACAACGAGTCGTTCCGGAAGGGATGGATCGAACAGCTGAGCCTTTAACTCACTCTGATACGGAGTTATACCGGTCAAGCCGAGGTCTTCGTTCACCCTGAATCTGGGATTACTCAACCTCCCGTATCGCGCCGCACTCTCGCTACGAAGCGCCTCAGTTCGGTATCGAACATAACCTTCCACCGCTAACACACCACCTACAGTAGCTGCAGCGAAGCGGGTGAGCCACGCGCGCCGATTAAGGGGTTCACTAGACGCTGGCGCGGGGGTGAGTCCGTCGACAGCTTCGCTCTGCGAATCGTTGGTTTTCGTTCTGTTGGCCTCTGGGCGTAGATTAATCGCAATTTCCGTTAAGTGGGATTTTACGTAAAAGGTTATGCAGGGGTAACGGAAATGGTATCTTAATGCCTCGTCGAATGCCGCGGCTTTGCTCAACAAGATAGCGCGACCTAACTTACCCTGCCCCTGTCGCAACAACCGCCTCAAATTTCCGATAGGCCCTCAGGAACTGCGGTTGGTGCGATAACAACGAAAGCACAACCCTTTCCCGTTCCGCCGCCGACATCCTCGCCCCCTCCTCCCACTCCTGCTCAAAAAGAAGCCTCGTTGCACCAACAGTTAGAGACGGAAACCCTCCCTCTTCAATTTCACCGTAACCAACGATAAGAAGCCTCGACCACAGTTCACGCATTCCCTTGGTAAAGGCTCGCTCGTTCTCCTTACCAGAAAGCTCTGCGAGGGCACGGAGCCGCTTCGTAGGGAGTGGAGAATCATCTTCAAGCAGCTCAAGAATTTTGCGCGCTTCTAAAGAAAGGTGGCACAAAGGATCGGACTCGCCCGCAACCACGCCGATCATCGCGCGAAAGAGTTTTAGTGATAACACTGCAGCCCTTCCCTGGTACCACTTCGTGTACACAGCTCCCCGGGAAGACGAAAGGATCGCCCTTAGGTGCCACAGCTGCGCCACTCCGTCATCGGCATCGTCAGTCCACTCCCACTTCATCGCTTTACGGGGGAAGAAGCACTGCCACAACGAGAGGGGCTCTGTGCGGTTCTTGATCGGGAAAATAAGGAGCGCTCCGTGATGGTCAAGGTGGCTCACTGCTTCTTTAACGGTAAGACGCTTCTTCACAGCTCCCCCAGTAAATAGGGGGCACACGCTAAAAATTCAGCTACCTCAGCGTCACCCATCTCCTCAACTTTTAGCAGGGAGAGGTATGGATCTCCCTCAAAGCCGAGACACCTCGCGAGTGCCGGCTCGGTCTTCATCCCCGAACCTTTGAGGAGTCGAACAGATTGCAGTAACTCCTCCCCCGCCACAGTAAAAAGCCGGCAGGTGAGTGCGTAGTGCCGGAAACCAAGCTGTTCCTCAACAGGAGTTGACTCGCAGTAGATCTCCACCGGCAGCGTCGACTGAAATGACGCGACCACATTTGGCGCTCCTCGTGAGATTGATTGCACGATGGTGAAGGACATTAGGTGACCGAAGGCCCGCTCCACATATAGCTCGAACGCATCAAGCTGAGGAGCACTGCACACTATATCAATGTCGCTCCCCTCGATGCACAACCCGTTTCCAATGGTGCCAACATGCGCGGGCTTATACTGCGCCAATACCTCAAAGATCCGAAGCGCACTCATTACTTCGAAAGCCTCTCGTTGCATGGCGGACCCGTCTGCGAGTATCTGCCAATCTCGTGGGTCGGTCTGAATGATCATAAGCTCGGAATTCAGATTTTAGCCGTAAAATACCCCTAGTCACCCGCAAGCGCCACTAAAGTTTCGGCTATGATTAGGTTGACCGACCTAGTATGTTGACCCCTATGGAAACTCCCCCTCAAGTCGCTCTTGATCCTCAGTTACAGCTGAAAGCGGCAGCGGTGTACCGAACGATGGACGGAAACATCGTCATCCAACAGTCGCTACGGAACCAGCTGCCCCTCATGCTCGTCTTTCTCCTCGGTATCCTTGGCGCGGGGTGGGTGAATACCAACTACCCGGGTGGTGCCCCGCTCTTACTTTCCCTCCTACCCTCTCTTGTATCCGCGGCCGCTATATCGTACCGGGTGATGAATACAAGAGTTGTGCTGAGTCCAGACTATCTGTTGTACATCGAGGGAATTTGGGCGTGGCAGCAACGCTCCATTCGACTTGATTACACCCGCATCCAAGAGATAGAGCTGTGTGAGACCATCCTCCAAAAGCTCCTCGGTGTTGGGGATGTTGTTGCGATGCCGATTTCGACCTCTATGGAGGAGATGATTGCGCTGAAGGGTGTTTTGCGGCCGCGGCTTTACAAGGACCTCATTCGAGATAGGATTGGACCGACACCGGCTGATCTAGGTGAGCATGCGCCGCCGCATGTTCATGCGGTGGGTGGGAATGGGGGCGGCACTTAAGGCTCCCCCGACATCGATGAAAAATTCCGCAACTGCCACTAACAGTTTCTCGCACCCAGAACGTGAGAATGCTTGGCACTAGCTTGGGCGTAACACACTATAGAAATTGCGTGTTGTGAGCCGAGGTGATCGCCTTCTTTAGGGAATAGCACGACGAGAAAGAATCGTAAAAAGAGATAACCGAACCACAGGTTGCGCTCAGGAAACGAGCCATCCTCTCTCGCTAAGACAGCTTCACGCTTCCCACCATGAGAGATACGAAACTGCTTCGAGACAATTATCTTATCCGTGCTGTCAAGCTGACCCGCGCATGAGAAATTACTTTGTGGTAAAAAGGGCCCTGTGCTGCCGCGTAGGGGTAGCTCACGTTGCACTTACTTGAGAGGCCAAAGGAGTCCTGCAGCGATGATGGATTGGGGAAGTACACGGATTCAAAGCCTGCTTTAGTGCATGAATCTGTCACATCATCGCCCGAACAGAAGGAAAAGCGCCACGGCGCATAGAGCGCGCCTCTTGAGGTAACCGAACACACCGAGATAGGTGAGCAGCTCTCCTTCGAATCACTTAATCTACCACAGTCCAGAGAGCAAAATCCCCTCCCACTTACTGCACCTCCACGCGAACGAAATGAAAATACTATTCAGAAAACCATTGCCTCTATGCGGTGCACCCTCACCGGTATTGGGCAGATAATGCTATGCGACAATCCAAAAAGTGGCGGTGTTTTTCTCACCGCGATCGGACTCCAGGCACCATTGTTAGCAGCGGGTGCGTTCGCAGGTTCGGCACTGGGCTCGCTATCGAGAGCTCTGTTAAGGTATGGCAAATCAGACTGGAGGGGTCGATTCTCTGGATGGAACGTTTCGAAGAAGGAGCCTAAGGGCGTCAGAGAAGGATTCAGAATAGCTACGGACACACCCTCTTGGGCACACAGCGGCAGGAATTACCGCCTTCCAGACTGATTCACTGAAGAACTCCCTAGTGTCAAACCATCCTGATTCAAGAGCTAATCTTTAGTAGAAACTCTACCGCATCTCTTTTTGACTCAAGCGAGAGCGTCTCATTAACAAATTCCTCTGACAGAACTAGTCCGCGCGATCCGGGAAAGTTTTCTTTAAAAGCTGGTATCCCTGCACTCCCTTTTTTCCTACCAGATTTAACTTCAACAGCAAAAAGATCTTGTTGAGTTACTATTACGAAGTCGACCTCTTTTGACCCATCGCGCCAGTAGAAAAGCTGGTCAGGAAATAGCTGCGAGAGTCTGGCTCCTATCGCAGATTCAACGACACGTCCGCGCCATTCAGGATCCTGAAGTATGCGATCGGACCCGGTAAATGCTGATATCAAAGCAGGGCAAAGAGGAAAGAGTTTAGGGCTGGAACTTTTCGTAGTGATGGCTCTAGTGCTGTACTTCTCAAGGATCTTTATTAAGAAAGCGTGTTCAATCGTTTCAAGATAAGACTTAATTGTTGTTGCGTTACCGCGGTCTTGAAGCTGTCCAAGAATTTTTTGGTATGAAAGCTCCATCGCAGGATGATGCATGACGAGCGAAACCGTCTGACGAAACAGGGCAGGTTTTGCAATCTCACGCACGAGCGATATATCTCGCGCCACTACAGGCTCAATTACTGAGTCGAGCATAAATCTTTGCCAGCGTTCAGCATCGTCTATCAAAGAGGCTGCTGCAGGATATCCACCAAATTGTAGATACTGATCTTGAGTCCAACCAAACTCCTGTTGGCACTCTTTAAGGCTCCAATGATGAGCTGGAATAATTTCGTATCTGCCAAGTAAGCTCTCAGAAAGCTTACTCTGGATTGACAGGCTGGCTGATCCCAAGAGCACCACCTGCATTCCCGCTGAGCGGTCTTCGTCATAAAGTTTTTTTACAACCTCTGACCACCCCTCAACTTTCTGAATCTCGTCGAGTACGAGTAGCTTGCGCTTAGATTTCAGAGCTCGGGCCCGCGACCACTGCTCTTCTACCCAGCTGAATGTGTATGGGGTAGGAGAGTCAGCTGAAGCGAATACGGATTCCCCCTCCCAACCTTCACACACCTGCTTTACACCCGTGGTCTTACCAACCTGTCTAGGCCCAAGGATTACTTGAATGAATGGCAGCCCTTGTAGGAGTCTAGCGGCTAGAATAGTTTGAAAATCACGAATCATTTTATATGGTTAGATTTTTGTGAGATAGGATGTGGATTTATCTTCATCGTAGCTCACAATTTTATTGATGTAAATGGGAGCCTACTAGCTCGTGATTATCGTTCCATCTCCAATCTACGATTCTTCAGATACAGCTGAAGGGCAGTTGAACCTAAAACGGCAGTTAACGAGAGTACAGTGGTGCAGATAACTGAAAGCGCAAAGGATTTTTTGTTTTTCGCACGGAACCCTGGCACCGTCAGGGTGAGTACGGAAAACAGAAAAGCCGCAGCTCAAGCGCTTCTACGAACGGGTATCGGCACGAGTCATCCGGGCTAGCCGCCATCTCTCACAGGTTTTCGTAGCGAGAGGGTGAAGCGCTTGGATAGACGTAGGAAACATCGAGAATCGCGGGCAACACTGTGGTGAACCACAGCGAGGTCGCGATTCTTGATGTTTCCGAAGTATATCAAAGTGATGCGCCCTCGCAGTAGAAAACCTGTGAGAGATGGCGGCTAGAGCCCAGCACCATTCTTACTTACCTCAACTATAAAGCGGGCAGAATCTCTCGCAATCTCAGCATGTTTTCTTTTATAGAAAGAATGTGGCGTGAGATCTTCGCTACCGTAGAATGCAAGCTCTCTGTCTCGGCGAAGCTGCTGTGAAATATCAGAAATTTTTTCGAGATTCTGCATAATGGCTTCTGGTAGCTTTAGTTTGTTCTGTTCGAGTACTGCACTCACATCATGAATTCTTGGCACTTCAATGTGCATTGCTCGTAAGAGACCCTTCAGTGCTAGCTCAACAACTTCTTGCGATTCTCGCACAACGTCAGCCCACAATGACTCATTAAAGAGGGTATCGAGTGCTTTCAGTCTACCTTCAGCGCGTAATAAGTAATCTTTGTACAGTTCTTCATTCTTCACTGGCAAACATCCTGCGATAACAATTCTGTTGATCTGACCCAATAAGGGACACCGTATGCGACTTGTCGCTTCACTGTGCCAGAGACGATTTCTGAACGAACAGACATAAGTAAGCGTGAGAGTTGAAAATCAGTATCAAAGATAATACATCCATCTATAGCTACTTCCAACCAGAGAGACCTGAGGGCCTCTTCAGTGGAATGGGGTAATGCCACTAATGCTGGAGAAACCGAATGTCCAGTAATTGAGTGAAACGGGATCCTATCATAAAGATCCCGTTCTATAACAACTCCCGACCTAAGTACGATCAACAGATCAATATCAGAGCTCTCTTGCATCGTTCCGCGCGCAGCAGATCCAAATAACACCACTCCAACAATTTGCTCTGTGAATACTGGGCTAATCGCGTCTGTAACAAATCGCATGATCTTCGAAGAAAAGTCTCCAGAGATTTGAAGCTTTTCAAGTGAGGCAACATTGGGAAGAGCTGCCCCTTCAAGAAAGGAGATGCAGAACTGATTTAAGGATGTCTTGCGCTGCTCAGCCTGGCGCCTCAATAGCTTCACCAGTTTAGTGGGGGCTCTTAATAGAAAAGAGGTTTTAGATGATACCATTTTAATATGATATCATAGTGATATCATTACAGCAAGATATGATATCTAAGCGCTCTGGGGCAATTTAAGCGCAATTTGCGGGGCCTGATTCGCCTGACGGGGTAACCATGCTGCGACCTGCTGACGAATCTGAGTAGCAGTAGCTGCCTCTTGAGCGATGTCAGCGTCAGAGATTCGCGAGTCTGCCACGAGTGTGTTTATGTGGGCTGAGTAGAGAGTGTTGGCGAATGTTGAGATTCGTGAAGTTGTTGCGCCTAAGTTTGAGCGGTACTTGGTTAGTTCGTGTTTGTATTTTTGGATTAGATTTAGTGAGACTCCGGCGAAGATTCGGTTTGAGATGACAAGGCCAGAGAGTGGTTAGACTCCGGTTTTTGTTAGGTCGCGGAGGAAGCTGATCCTGAAAAGCTACAAATCCTCTTCATGCACCGGGCAACCTCGACCCAGGTCTTACGATTCCCCGTTGCACGAGTAAGCAACCTACGTTACTTCTCCAACGCGCTCTCGTAGATCTGCTCTCAAGGAAAACCAACATGATTCGAAAACTCTCCTTTACTGCCTGTATTGTAGGTTCTCTAATGTGGAGCTATTGCGCGCAGGGTCAAGCTATCGCAGCGGCCGTAGGTGATTTCAGTGCAGCAAACAATGCAAGTCGATTCCAATTTAATGGTGATGCGGTCCTCAACAGCACTGACGTTCGCCTTACCCGGGATGTTACGGGAGTATTTGGAACTGCATTCTCAAAACGACGAATATTGCTTCCTACAGATCGGTCGTTTAGCGCCTATTTTACATTTTAAATTTTTGATCAGGTCACGGGCTCAGGATCTGCGGACGGGCTTACCTTTGTCATCCAAGACAGTACAAGCTTAGCAGGCGCAGTCGGTGGCGGGTTGGGGTATCAAGGAATTACCCCGAGTATGGCGATTGAATTCGATACATTTTACAACGCGGGCGCAGAGGGCAACCTATCAGCCGGAGTTCCCATAACTTCAATCGATCACGTCGGTTTCGACAGAAACGGTTCTGTTGCCTCAGAACGCGGAGCCATCCTTGGATTCAACATCAAACCAACAAGCACAACGTCAGGAAACATTACCTACGTCTGGATTGAGTACGATGGATCCAGTGATCTAATGGAGGTGCGAGTTAGTCAGAGTTCAACTCGCCCAGTTAGCGCAACCCTCTCATATCCTAGCCTTGCGTTGGAAACTGCGTTAACAAGCAGGACAGCATTCTTCGGATTTACCGCGTCGACTGGTGGGCAATCCAATGAGCACAGAATTGAAACTGCATATTTTGCAAATAGCTACCTCTCAGGCGGAATAGATCCCCTGGTTGTTACACAAGCTACCGTCTTTGCCGTTGATGTAACGAATCCCGGAACCCCGAGCTCGACCGGTGGTAACACAACGAGAACCTTTACAGTCAGGACAACGGACGACGGCGGAACTCTTCAGTCAGGGGTGAGCGTTCCTCTTACCTGTAACAATGCAACTATCAGTTCAGGGACCAGTTCACCTCAAATAACCAACGGAAGCGCCGAAGTTCAATTTACGATTACATATCCTGACGGACAAAATCCGGATTGTACGGTTGGCGCGATTACCGGTGGTGCGTTTGCATTAGTTTCAACCCCCGACTGTTGTTACCAATACGCCTACTTCAATCGGAGACTCAACTGCCTCCTTGAGTGGTGACGTCATAGATCTCGGCGGTAGTGCTTCGACAGCTAAGGGGATATGCGTAATTCCCTCGGGTGTGGGAACGGACCCAGCTGTTGGCGATGTAAATTCAACGTGTTTCACCGGAACCGATTCCTCGAACTCAGATGGCGAGTATGGAGTTATGACCGCCAGTGGAACCGGCCTGATTAGCGGCATGTCATACAAAGCGCGGGCCTACAGCACTAGTGCCTTCGGTACGGCTTACGGCAGCGTCAAGACGTTTTCAACTACCGGGACGGCGCCAACCGCCACTCGGACTGCAACGCCGACACCCACACGAACAGCTACCGCAACTTCGACGGCAACACCGACGGTTACAGCGGCACCGACCGGAACGCCCGTCCCGCCGACGGCAGTACCAAGTGCAACGGCAACTCCGCTGCCGACCGTAGTGCCCACTTTAACCGCTACAGCACAACCTACTAACACGGTATTGCCAAGCCCAACTGTTACGGCAACGCCAACTGTACCAACAACAACGGTTTGGGGAGTGGTCAAAGTCAACGGTGTAGCGGTTGCTAGTGCACTCGTCTACATCCCTGGCCTTGGATCGGCGTTAACCGATGAAAATGGATTGTTCAACATTACAGGTGCTGACCCAACCAAGACCTATACTGCAGTCGTACAAAAGACGGGCTTTGACTTCAGTGCTTTGAGCAACCTGCCTGTTTCCAGTGGAAATTTTGTTACGGTTACTGGAGACCCCGTCCTATTTAACGCAAGAAATTGTGTGCAAACCGACATCGCTGTGAAACTCAATGCAGCTGTCCAAGAGGCTCGGTTTTTGCGAGAAAGTGCGAGTGATGACTTCAATAAGCTCGATCCTGAAACGCTCATCAATTTGCCTGGTGGAAAGACAGCAAGTGCGCGGCAACTCCGTGATCGCGTAGGCGAGCAGCTGAACAGCTATCTTCAGACTAGTGGTGGAATTCCCGAAATCACCCTGGATTGCACTAATATCGCAAGTTGCCAGCAGGTCTCGTTGGATTCCTTGAAGGCCAGACTCGTTTCGGAGCTCAATAATTTACGACGAGAAGGTGAGCTGGCCAATCGGGTGTTGCGACAACGTGGGAAGCGCTCCTCCAAGGCATCGTTGACCCGTCGAAGTGAGATCCTCAAGCACAACTTGAAGGGCAAAGGGATCCTCAAGCGAGTACCGAAAAGTAGCGGCCAGTGTGGCTGATAGTGGATGGTGCTGCACCACTTCTCCCAGGAGTGTGGCACCAAGGTCTCGATAGATTTTATCAGCGGCCTTTTTAATTGAGCGCAGAGCCATTGTTCCTGCAGAGTCTTGGGTATTAGGTCTAAGGGCGAAATCTTTTATTCGCTCAAGGCCCAAAGAAATAGCCGCAGGAGGGGTGGGAACTTGCTCACCAAATCAAGTGGTTATCAATACTTTCGGGTATTCAGATATTGATGGGACTCGTGACAAACTGGGGTTGACTGCTGCTATTCTTACATGGTGGAGCAAAGCAAGAGCGGCCTCGATTCCGAGTCAATACATCTCCCACCACCATCACCATTCGTGCTCAGCGGAATGACGAATTCACCCGCCAAAACCCTCACACCTTCTCCTTCTCCCGAGTCCACCCACCCCCAAGCGCCCGATACAGATTCACCACAGCCTGCATCTGCCTCATCTTCGCCTCAATCAGCTCAAATTTGGATTCGATCGCCTCACGTTGCGTAAGAAGGACTTCCGTATAATCTGCGCGCGCAGAAGTGAAGAGCGTGTTAGCAATCCCTATAGAACTAGTGAGCGCTTCTACTTGCTTCATTCGTAGGGACACACTGCTCTCAAGATTTTTAATATTAGATATCTGATTCGTCGACTCGACAAACGCATTCAGGACCGTCCGCTCATAGTTGAATGCTGCTTGTATCTGTCGGGCGTTCGCAGTGTACAGATCAGCCGTTATTGCCCTCCTGTTGATAAGTGGTCCGGTCAATCCTCCCGCGATGCTGTAAAGAAGTGACTCGGGAGTCTGCAAAATCTTCCCGAGACGGTATGCCTCATACCCGACCTCGGCAGAAAGGTTCAGTGAAGGGTAAAACGCGGCGCGCGCAACTTTAGTATCGAGCTCTGCGGCAGTTATCTCAAGTTCCGCCTGTCTTATATCCGGACGATTCTCGAGGAGCTGAGAGGGAATTCCGGCCGAAATCATCTGAGGCATCGAAGAAACGAATGCCTCTCCGACCCGCTGTACTGGTTGCGGGAATCTTCCCAACAGGAAATTAAGCTTATTTTCCCGCTCGAAAATCTTCTGTTGCAAGTCGTACTGAAGGCTCTCAGTTTTGAGCAACTGCGCCTCGAAACGCCGAACTGCCAATTCGGTTACGCGCGCCGCATCCTTCTCTAACCGAATAGTGTCGAGAGCATTCGTCTGAATTGCGACGTTCTGTTTCACAATCTCTAATTGGCTATCAAACGCGCGGAGTTCATAGTAAGAGTTTGCTACCTCCGAAATAAGGTTGGTTACCAGAAACCTTTGCCCCTCCTGTGTCGCTATAAATCGCGAAATTGCCGACTTCTCAGCATCTCGTAGTTTATGCCAGATATCTATCTCCCATGAGGCGCGCGCACCGACGATAAAGTTAGGAAGTCGGCCAGGAAATGCCTTGCCAGGCGAGATCGGAAGATTCTGTTCTACTGCCCCGCTACGAGTGAAGTCAGCCGTCTTATCTAGCCCAGCGGCACCCCCCAGATCAACGAATGGTAAATACGCTCCACTCCTTGTCAGCACCTCATTCTTAGCTACCTCGATCTCTTGCAGGAATATATTGAGCTCTTGATTGTTCTTGAGCGCGGTATCAATTAACGCAAGCAGGTTCGGATCCTTAAAAACTTCCTTCCATTCTACGGTGGCTGAGTTATTAGGGTCTGACGAGGTACCGAAAGAGTCGGGCAACGGCGCATCCACCGTCTTCGGTTCGACAGTGGGTACGCACGAAGAGAACGCTACGGCGAGTAAACCCGAAATAAACCATCTCGCTGTCGCTGCGGAATCCCGGCTGAACGGCGATTCAATATCCTTCTTCATCGTGAGCCCTCCTCTTCCTTTTCTGTAAGTGGGGTATGATCTTCCCCGCGAATCAGCTCACGGCCGTCATTGAGCGTACCGAATATAAAATACAATCCAGGAATCAAGATTACCCCGAAAATTGTGCCCATAAGCATTCCTCCAAGAGACGATGCGCCGATCGTCCGATTTGCGATTGCGCCCGGACCAGTTGCTACAACGAGTGGCAGTAACCCTGCTATAAACGCAAATGAAGTCATAAGAATCGGTCTAAATCGTACCCTAGCCCCTTCGATTGCCGCCTCTGCAATAGAGCTACCCTGTTTATTCTTGTGAATTGCGAACTCGACGATAAGCACGGCGTTTTTTCCAAGAAGTCCGACTAGCATCACAAGACCTATTTGGGCGTATATATCGTTTGAGAGGCCCAGGACTTTGAGAAGGAAGAAAGATCCGAAAATCCCTGCTGGCAGTGAGAGCACGACTGCAAACGGAATGATGAAGCTTTCATACTGAGCTGCAAGAACGAGATACACGAATATGAGAACAACTATGAAAATGTACACGGCTTCGTTACCTCGCCGCACCTCATCATATGAGAGACCGCCCCAATCAATGGCATACCCACGCGGCAGAATCTCTTTAGCAACCTCCTGAATCGCCCGAATCGCCTCACCACTGCTATATCCGAGTGCGGGGGAACCTCTAATTGAGGCGGCGGTAAACATGTTGAACCGGGTTATCTCATTGAGCCCCTGCTTCTCCTCCATTTTCATAAAAGAAGAGTAAGGAACCATCTCCTCTCGATCATTTTTGACGTATAATTTCATCACATCGCTTGGTAATTTACGGAATTCCGGTGCTGACTGAACAAAAACCTTGAAGAACCTACCGAAGCGAATAAATCCTAGCTCGTAGTTACTACCGATAAGAGTCGACAAGTTATCCATCGCCTTACCGATTGAGACGCCCTTCTGCATCGCCGCTTGATTATCAATGACTAACTGAAGCTGTGGGTAAGTGGCAGTGAAGAATGTAAACAAGCCTCGCAATTCTTTACGTTTACGCAGCGCAGCCATGAACTCATCATTCACCTTTCCTAGATCCGTATAAGTCCCAGACGTCGTCTTATCGAGTAACTGAAGAGCGAAACCACCGGCGGCGCCGTAGCCGGGAACGGCGGGAGGCTGAAAGAATTCGACAATCGCGCCTATGTTGCGAACTTTCTCTTCAAGCTCCTCAACAATTTGCTCAGAGGTATGTTTTCGTTCCGACCACGGCTTTAGATTCACAAGGCACGTTCCGGCATTCGAACCACGTCCTTGAGTCAGTACTTCGTAGCCCGCAAGCGAGGAGACAGACGCAACTCCCTCAGTCTCCTCCACGACAGTTTGAAGCTTTCGAATAACGTGATTCGTTTGCTCGAGAGTCGAGCCGGGTGGGGTTTGAATAATTGCGTACAGCATGCCTTGGTCTTCCGTGGGAATAAATCCAGGCGGCATCAGCTCTGTAAGAAGGAAGATTCCGGCGCAAAATGCACCCAGAATACCGAAAGTAAAAATACGGCGGGGTACCACTATTCGAAGCAAGCCTACATATCGGTCCGTTAGCCGCTCGAAGAGGGAATTAAACTTACCGAGGAACCACGAGATCGGAGATCGGCTCTTAACCTTCCCATGGTTCTCTTTGAGAATGATAGCGCACAGCACCGGCGTGAGCGTCAACGCGACGAGGCCCGAAATACTTATTGAGGTCGCCATGGTGATTGCGAACTGGCGGTAAAACACACCCGTAGGGCCGGGCATAAACGCGACTGGAACGAATACGGATACCATGAGCAGCGTAATCGCTATAATCGCGCCGCTAATCTCTCCAAGTACCGCCCGAACCGCCGGAAACGGCGGCAAATGTTCCTCCGCCATTTTTGCGTGTACTGCCTCAACCACCACGATCGCATCGTCGACTACAATTCCGATCGCTAGTACCAGTGCAAATAGAGTGATGAGATTGATTGTTAATCCGAAGAACTGCATGAAGAAGAAGCTGCCGATGAGCGACACCGGGACTGCAAGGGTCGGAATAAGGGTTGACCTCCAATCGCCGAGGAAAATGAACACCACTAAGGCGACGAGAATGAACGCTTCACCGAGTGTGTGGAGCACCTTCTCAATCGAGGCATCCAGGAACTTTGATACATCGTAGCTTACCTCGAACGTCATGTTCGGTGGGAACGATCCATCCTTCAGCTCCTCAAGTTTGGTCTTTACCTTCTCAATAACGACTTGCGCGTTACTGCCGTAGGATTGATTGAGAACGATGGCCGCTGAGGGATACTTATTGAGGTACGAGTATATATCATAGTACTCGCTCCCAAGCTCAATGTTGGCAACATCCTTGAGTCGCAACACCTCTCCCTGTGCATTCGAGCGAAGGATGATCTCGCCGTACTGTTCCGGCTTGTTGAACCGCCCAGCATAAGCCAAAACGTACTCGCGCGATTGCGATACCTGACCTGAAGCCCCTCCGAGGCGCCCGGGCGAGCCGATAACGCTTTGATCGCTCATTGATTTAAGTACCTCATCGGTCCCGATGTTGTACGCACGCATCCGATCGGGGTTTAGCCAGACTCGCATCGCGTACTGACGACTCCCCAAAATCTCCGCTCTTCCAATTCCGTTTATTCGTCTTAGCTCCGGTAAAATATTTACATTGGCGAAATTAAAGAGGTACTTCATATCCGCTTTAGGATCGGTGCTGAACAGATTGATGTACATCAGCATTTGCGGTTGCACCCGCATGACGCGAATGCCCTCGCGCTGCACGAGTGGGGGAAGCTGGTTCAGCATTTGGCTCAAGCTATTCTGAACATTCACAGCAGCGATGTTGGGATCAGTACCGAGCTCGAAGAAAACTTGAATATTTGCCTCTCCAGCGCTCGTTGCGTCGGATGACATATACCTCATGCCCTGCACGCCGTTGATCGCTTGCTCGAGAGGAATAAGCACGCTGTTTACGAGCACCTCCGCGCTCGCTCCGGGGTATGATGCTCGAACTACCACCTGGGGCGGAGCAACATCCGGGAACTGGGAGATTGGCAATGTGTTAATTGCTAAAATCCCCAAGAAAATAATGACGAGAGAGTTCACGATGGCCAAAACGGGCCGACGTAGAAAGAGACTAAACATGGTAATCCTTGATTTTTTGACGCGAGGGCTACTCGGCGTATACCTTCAAATTGGCAACGAGCTGCACAGGGTCCTGCAGTTTTGGAACGATGAAATCGCCTTCATTTACTTTACGCTGCCCCTCCAGCAGCACTTGGTCCGCCTCAGTGAGCCCGTCTGATACAACGACTAGGTCAGGCATCTGAGCGCTAATCCTAATTTCTCGGGAGCTCACCTGTCCGGCATGATCAGCAACGAGGACAAACTTCTTATCGAGAATTTCGAACACCGCCATCTGGGGGATAACAAGCGCATCTTTTACAGTTGCGTCAACCACCACCTTACCCGTTTGGCCATGCCGCATGAGTCCTTCAGGGTTCGGAAATGTTGCCCTGAACGCGATATTGCCGGTCTCATTGTTGAAATCAGCTTCGATAGCTGTCACCTCTCCCTCGTGCTCATACACCGAGTTGTCAGCCATCACGAGGTGGACTTTCATCCGGTCACTCTCTAATCGAGTCCTTTTGTACTGAAGGTACTCAGCTTCGGGAACGTTAAAGTACACCCACATCTCGTGGTTGTCGGAGACCGTGGTCAACAATTCGCCATCGTCAACCAATCCGCCAGGACGGACATTGAATTTACCCATGATTCCATCGAAGGGCGCTTTCACTTGGGTGAAATCAAGATGAACCTGATCGAGGGCAAGCGCGGCATTTGCCTTATCGAGCTTCGCCTTGGCGAGAGCTAATTCGCTGGGCGCGACGATCTTGCTACTCGCTAACCTCTGTGTATTTTGGTACTCGATTTCAGCAAACTGAGCCTCCGCCTTAGCCTTTCCAACTTCGGCTTGATACAGTCGCGGCATGATTTCAAACATCAACTGACCGGCCTTGACGTGTTGACCTTCATCGACATGCACGTGTTCAAGATAACCACGAGCTAAGCCTCGAAGTTCGATGTGGCGTATTGCCCGAATTTGACAGACGTAGTCCTTCGTTATCTTCGCTTCCTGGCGAAGAGGGTGCATCACCGGTAAGTGAGGCAGCTCGCGGCGAACTTCTGTGGAGCCACCCTCGCAGCCTGTCGACCAAAGTAAGCTACAAATTCCAAGAGTCGTAAGTACATTTCTCATAAGAGTCCTTTTGAGTTTGCGCTCAATCGAAGAGCGTCTAAGATTTTCATAACTTTAGTCTCGCCCAACGCCCTTTTACAGTGCGTTAGGTCGCAGTGCGTTAGGTGGCAGTGAGCCGTAGCGAATTCCAATTTGTGGCCTTTGGAGCACCGTCTAGCTTCGTCAGTTGTATCGCGACGGTGCTGCCAAACAATCCGTAGTCGTAAGTATAGAGATGTTTACCGACGGGCTCCCTGACGTGCCGAAAAGTCTGCAGCTCGTAATTGAGCAGCGCGTGCTTATCGGCTGTCAGAGAACCTCGGAAGTTACTAGAGAGTGACAAAATTCGGAGGACTTAAGTCGGTACGCCAGAGGTAGCGCGAAGGAACGGAAGCCTCTGGCGAATACGGGCGAGCAGTAACTGAAGAGACTGCAACCAGTGCAATGGGGGGAGAACCACCATACCTAACAAGCGCCGGTTCAACGCCGCCATCTCCACCTACTCCGCCGGCGCCGCTAAGACCAGCACTAGAGTCATAGCTTTCCCGTACAGACTCGATTCGTTTTTCCGAGGTACGGCGCTGATTCTCCTCAAGCGGCACTAACGAGAAATCAATCGAGCCGACGAATATGCAGACAAATGCAAGAGCTATTAAGGGGTAAAAAGAAATCGGGCGACGTGCAAAACGTGCCGGAGCGTGTCTTTGGTCGTAAACTGGAGGAGCAAACCTCATACTGAGTACAGTCAAAAAGGAGCTAGCTTTAGGCCGTACAGGTTACGAACTAAGCCAATTCAATAATTTATTTCCTAGAGCTGGCACTCGGTTCAACGCACAAAGTTCCTAAGAGGCGCAGCTCAAAGGAGGCTGCGAAACCGATTAGTGGCGCTCCACTACCTTCAACCCTACGCCCATAATTGCTTCAGTGCAAACCTGAGAATGTACGATCGGCACCCTCTCAGGCAAAATAAAGTAAAATTCTTCTGACTTATGATCCGAAACTGACAGATTCTGTGAGTGCACGACACGGATATTCTGTACCACGACAAGAGAACCTCCTAAGAATTTGTGACATCGGTACTTTGCGCCACTAGTGACGGTTCTGTGGACTCTCCGCCCACACGCAAAGTGCATTTTCAACGTCAATTATTCAGGCCGTTTTACACTTTCCTTAGAGTTGTTGTGGAGCCGCACGGATTCTCGACAGAAAATCTGCCCGAAACTTGCCCTTTAGTTTCCACCCACAACTTTCAAAGGAGCTGCTTTAACACCCCCACCACGCGCCTTAAACGCAAAGTCCATAATCTTCTCAAGTAGCTCTGTGGGGTACATCGGCACCGGCTCTGCAAGCCCTTGATGGTAAAAAACAGTGGATCCCGTGAGCCCTGGCAGAGTGTTCGCCTCAATCACCAGCACCTTGCCAGTATGCCGATCGATAAAGGCATCGATACGAGCATACCCCTCAATCCCGAGAGCGTTCCCAGCGATCTCAATTCCTCGCCTAATTTTCTTACACGCACTTGACGACACAAATTTTGCCGGAGGTGGAGTAATATTTACTCCGGTGCCACCTTGAAATTTCTCTTCGAGACTTAAGACGTCACCACTCGCAATGGTAATACTTGGATTCATTGCTCGAAGTTTCCCTTTCACGCCCATTACTCCGACGGTGACCTCAACCATATCTGAGACTTTCTTCCAGATAAGTTGATTATCTCGAACCGAGACTCTATCCGTCTCGATAAAGGGCTCAAAGATAAGGTGTTCAACGCGCTTTGAAGGCATCTCCACCAAAGCGCTTTGCCCAGTTAAGGTGTTCGGGGGAATGATTGTTTCGTACCGTAAGACGAAGCCGCAGTACTTCTGTAGATCCTCGGCTTTAAAGAGCCGTACAATTCCGGCAGAGCAGCCATCCCCGCGTGGCTTTACGATGACTGTCTTTGACGCAAGGTCTTTCAAGAGCTTATTCCAAAGCCCTGCCCACTCCGAGGGGCGAATCGCACCGAGCTCATCGAATGCGAAAAGTATCTTGGGCGCTGAGGTTACAAGTTTACTCTTGAGGGCAGTAATAACCCGACCTGTTTCATACTTGTCCATACACAGCTGTGAGGCTTCTGGCCCGCAGCCGTTGTAGACAACTCCTGCACCCTCGCACATACCTTGAATGACGCCGTTCTCCCCGATCCCTCCGTGAACTGTATTGAAGATTGCTGGTGAAGAGTGAATAAAATCTTCAAGTGAAATACTTTCAGTTTTTGAGATCGCTTGCGTCGCCTCCCCAGGCAGAAGCGCGAGTTGACGAGCAACTGGGCGCAGAAGCTCAATGAGCTTTCTCTCCATCGCGTTCTGGTGACGACACAGTTCTTGGATCTCCTCTACGGTATGGCGCAATGTAAATAGGTAGGGGAGGCACCAGACCTTGTGGTCCTTGTCTAGGAGGAACGGAATCGGTTCATATTTTTTCGAGCGGCGCAATTTGAGCCAGACATTTGTGCCGCTCATCACTGAGACCTGCCGCTCAGCGGTTGAGCCTCCGAAAAGGATGTGCACTGGCTTTTTCTTCGGTAGAGATGAACCTTCTGCAGATTCCAACCAGGTAACGTCGTGCCGCTTGCAAGCTGAGCGTACAATGAACCTGACAGCATCGCGGTGGCTCATACCCACCTGAGAGCACCCCATAAAGAAGAAGCTATTCTGCTCCATTCCACTGATTGGGTTGATATCTGAGAAAAGGATTTCGCCGGTATCGAGTATCCAGCCGTCAATCCGTAAAAAATCTCGGAACCCAAAGAGCGAGAATATCTGCTCAGCTTGCAGTCGGATGGTGTCGATCCTTTCGGAAGGGAAGCGCGAATTATGATAGGTAACCTGATTTGAGGCTAGGTACTTCCGACGGTAATCGAAGATCTCCCCTTTCTGATAGTTCGCTTCAATCTCGATTGGAAGAAGCGAAACCGCTTGCCCGAACCGGTTCTGGAGCATGACGGTTGTAAATTCTACACCCGAACAGAATGGCTCAATAAGGATCTCTTTAAAATAGCGCCCCTTAAAAATGGAGGCGATGACAGCCAAGGCATCCTTGGCAGAATTGACCACATGAACACCGATACTCGACCCGCCCTGAACAGGTTTTACAACAGCTTTGCCATGACACTCGTTAGCCAAGAACGTGGACACAACCTTCGGGCTGATCTTTTTACCCTTCTTAATGTGGAGAGCAGGCAAGGTATGGAACCCTTCCGCGGCGAGTACTGCGCGAGATGAAATCTTATTGAACGCACGCTCACACGTCTCTGAGGTAGGTCCAATAGTTTTTACCCCCCACTTCTCAAGGAGAGAGATCAGCTGGCCGTCTTCGCCGAAGGCGCCGTGAATGAGTGGAAATGCTAGGTCAACTTTTTTGAGCTCTCGTTGAAGCCCAGACATTGAGAGCGGGCGCGCCGAATGAGAGAGCTTAAAATCAAAGTCAGACGGGGTGTTTGAATAGAGCTGGGCTCGCGATACCTGGTAGGGCTTGCAAGCGTGATCGAAGTAGAAAGGCACAATCTCGATATCACCTCCTGCCAGGTGATCACACACAGAACGGGCAGAGTTAAGGGAAATACCGCGCTCTGGTCCCGGGCCACCGCAGAGAAGGGCAACTACAAGCTTCTTTTTCTTCATACGATTCCCGGTAAGAGCGTGTGGGGTACTTCCCACTGGTACAGACGCAAACTTTGGATGATACTAAAGCATCCATCGAAAGAGGAATACAGAGAGAGAATATGCTTTCATTAACAAAGACCGAAATCGCAAAAATTCTGGGTGGAAAGGCCCTTCCTCACGGGGGTGATACCTCAAGCGTCGGGGTAGAATTTGATACTCGCCTCCTCCAAAAAGAGGCTCTCTTCATAGCTCTACCGGGAGATAAAGTTCATGGCCACTCGTTTGTAGAAAAGGCAGTAAATGACGGGGCATCTCTGTGTCTCGTAGAGGATGAGTCCCTGCTGCTCTCGAGTCCAGTCGCCGATCGGCTTATCGCAGTACCGGATTCTTTAAAGGGCCTGCAGGCGCTTGGAGCCTATGCTCGTCAGCAGTTTCGTGGGCCGGTTATCGGGGTCACTGGAACTATTGGGAAAACTACAACTCGAAATATTCTAGCAAGCATCCTCTCAACCCGCGGAACCGTCAACGCATCCAGGAAGTCGTTTAATAACCATATCGGGGTGCCGTACACCCTTTGCAACTCAGACAGCGATGCCGACTTCACTGTGCTTGAGATGGGGATGAATCACTCGGGAGAGCTTACTCTGCTGACAAAGATTGCACAGCCGAACATAGCTATTATTACGAATGTTACACCGGTTCATATGGAGTTCTTCAAAGACCTTCATGAAGTAGCAGACGCGAAGTGTGAGATCTTCAGTGGACTCGGGTCTGAGTGTATTGGAATCATTAACGGTGATGTACCTGAGCTCGTAGCAGGAGTAGATCGTGCTCAGCAAAGTAACGCTGCCGGTCTAAAAAAATGGGTGGTATTTGGATCAAAGGAAGGGGCAACCTACCGGGTAACCCGGATCGTGGATAACCTTACCGAAGGGTTTTCGATAGAGATGACTGGTCCGCAGCAAGGCATAGTTGTGCACGTGCCGATGATCGGAGCGTATAATTCAACCAATGTCGTCGCGGCGATGGTTGTTGCCCTACAGGTGGTTCCTGACCTTTCGCAGGGTGAGGTGCAACAAGCCCTCGACACCATTAAGCCTGAGGCGCACCGACTCAACCTCCTAAAGCTCGGAGATGGTCGGGAAATTCTGGATGATTGTTACAACTCAAGCCCGACGGCACTCGTGAGTGCTCTGAATCTTCTTGCTAAGTGCAAGGCTCGTGGAAAAGAAATCGGTCTCGTGCTTGGAGGGATGCACGAGATGGGGGATAAGGCTGAGCACTATCACACGGTGGTAGCACAGGAGATCTTGAAGCTAGCTCCCAGTTTCTGTTTTATCGTGGGTGAGGTTGGAAGGAATTTTGTGGGTCCACTCAATGGAGCACCCTTCCCTGTAACCTGGTTTGCAAGTGCGTCTGAGGTGGTCGAAGCGACGCGAGCAGCATTGTTTGATTTAGCCCTGGTAAAAGGATCGCGGGGGGTAAAG
The DNA here is from genome assembly GCA_043771805.1 of Pseudomonadota bacterium. Classification (GTDB taxonomy): domain Bacteria; phylum Bdellovibrionota_C; class UBA2361; order UBA2361; family OMII01; genus JAYVGZ01. The sequence continues at coordinate 1,996 of JAYVGZ010000634.1, read as the reverse complement.
CTTGAGGTACTTATTGATGCCTTGAGCGCGCAGTAGAGGATGTTCAGATCGCGGAATTCCCAAACCCCTCGACGAGGTTGAGTGCATGCTCAACCAGTGCGAAGACAGGTACGAAACCCTGCCCTCTTGCGCCGTTTACGACAAGCACGTGAGATCGCTCGGAGGATTGGAGGTGCTCGAAGATCGGTGAGCCATTAAGGTTTGAGGGTCTAAAATCAACCGACGCCTCCTTAAACTTCGGTAGCTGAAGGGCATCCATCGTCTCTGGCGCAACATGGCTGAGTCTTGCCTTTGTTCGAAGTAATTTTTCAAAAACGATCTCTTCCGCGGCGACCTTGCTGCAGGTGCCAACGCCGACATCGAAAGTTCCTCCAAGTATAAGGTCCCATGTGCCGGGCGTATTTCCAGGTCGAGGGATCAGGTACAGCAGATCTGCTCCTTCCTCGTCCATAATAGAGATTGGGGTAACTCCTGGCTCAAATGACGCGGAAAAGTGTCCGAGGACGCCTCTGATCGGCTGCAACTTTAATTCGGGGTGAATATCTCGGGCTCTCAAACCTGCGCATTCAATTGTAACGTCGCTTCCGAATAAACTCTCCCCGTTACGAAGCGACTGCATCTCTTCGCCCGTGAGGGTGTGTTGCCGCGCCGTGATATTTTTCTCGCGTAGGAAGTGTACCCACTCAACGAGAAGAGCGCGCGGATTGAACGCGAATGCGTCTATCTCAATACACCCTTCGATCCCTAACTCCGTAGAGCTTTTGTATCCGTCGAAGCGAGAGATATACGAGAGGAACTCCGGGTCGATTGTCATGATGCGGGCTTTGATCTCACGCACCGGGCCGTACTCGGTATCCCGAGCAAGCTCCATCCAGCGCGGCCAGCTTTGCTCGACGAATCCGCGAATGAGAGGATCTTTGCCGCCGAATGGGCCGCCGTAGCCGGCAGCATTCCCGGCAGTCACAAGCTTCGTTAATTCTAAGGAATCGGGAACGACGTCCGAAGCGACTTGAACGTTGTGCCCACGCTGCGCCGCCTCGATTGCGGACTGCAATCCGAGTGGGCCGGCGCCAATAACGGAGATGCTAACGACTTTTCGTGCATCATTGCGGTCGAGCAGTACATCTCTTAGGAATGCGGGTGTTTCAGACGGGTTTAGGCATCTCCGTAGTGACACATTCTTTATGGCTTTACCTTACCAAAAGGTAACTGCTTAACATTGAAAAATTCAGAAAAAGTCTAATGCCCCCTTAGAGGCTAGGCAAATCGATCAGTTCGAGACAGCAGGCCGTCCTTCTGTTGCCGCACAGATATACTGTGCCGCCGAAAAAGTACCTGGTTTTGCTAGAACGGCAATCCAGCGCATGTGGTAGTCGCCTGCATACAGAAGGTGCTGCCAGAGCCCTTGTTCAAAAATCACTGGCACCGTAATTCCAGCCTTTAACGCCCACTAGTACACTGGAACACAAATTTTTTGACTTAGCGCGCCCAGATTTGGTCCATATTTTGACGCGACGAGTAAGCAAAGCTGCAGGCGTAGCCAAAGCTACGTCGAGGACTTTGTGACCGAGGAGCGTCGAAAGATGGGCCAAAGACGGGTGCGATATGTCAAAAGATTTGTGTTCCAGTGTACTAGGCCCGTTTCCGCTTCTTGTCTATTGTTCGACTGACTGTGGCTGACTTCGCAGTAGAGGCCTGCGTTTTGGCATTCTTACGGTTAGCTCCCCTCGGCGCTACTCTAACGGACAGCGATCCCTCTTCCTCCGGCGAGGCTAAACTTAGGCGCAATCTCTTCCCAAGAGCTGCCGCCACCCTTTGAAGCATTGAAAGCGAATGCCCTTCATAACCGGCGTCCTCTAACCGAGCGATGACCGGCTGTTTAGTGCCTACAAGCTCGGCTAGTTCTCTTTGCGTAAGCCCTGCATCTTCACGTGCTTGATAAATAAGCTGCGCGACGCGAGCGTTAAGAGTTGCTTCGACGACTGTTTCACGAAGT
>JAYVGZ010000633.1:0-2717 GCA_043771805.1 Pseudomonadota bacterium | reverse complement strand
TAAGTGGCGCGCGGATGCGCGCAAAAGCAGCAAAAATACTAAGGAGGCGGGCAATAATGTTCGGGGTAGTTGTAGCCTATTCATCCGCCTCCTTAGTATACCAGGAACGGTTGAAAGAACTCCGTTAGGGACTCAGGTAACTGCGTTGTCGCGAGGACTACCGTCATGTACACCATCGAACCGTTCGCCACCCACCACATCGCAGGTGTGATAGATCTTTGGAGCCGCTCAGGCCCCGGTGTCACGTTACAGGATTGGGAGACTCCGGAACTCATTAAGAACGCCATCGCAACTTCTCCGGACTTAAGTTTTGTTGCTACCGAGCAAATGCAGGTCATCGGGGCAGTAGTCGGTGGGCACTTCGGACTGCGAGGATTGATTCAGCATTTGGCAGTTGACTACCTCCATCGAAAACGTGGAATCGGGGAAAGACTCATGACTGAGTGCTGCGACGCCTTCAAACAAAGAGGAATACGTCGAGTGCTTCTCGGTGCCGGCACCGAAGAGTCTATTGGCTTCTACACATCAATCGGATTTGTTGATGACGAGTCAGCTAGACTGATGTGGAAAGACCTATAAGGGGGGATCATCCCTCCCCTACCGTTTCTGGGTCTAGGATCAGTAGTACCCGTACACCAAAAACATGATTGACAGAGGTATCACATTTGATACATTCTAAGAGTGAGAAAAGTCCTCTTTCATCCAAAAGCGAGAGACGCGATCAAGCTCCTTCCGGATAAGGTTAAATCCGACTTCGGGCAAGCTTTGTTCCTACTCCAAGAGGGTCGAAAGCTTTCTATGCCGCTCGCGCGACCCATGACGAGTGTTGCTCCGGGGGTAGAAGAGCTTCGGGTTAAGGGGCCAGACGGAATCTACCGGGCCTTTTATTTTACTCGCTCCGGTGACGGGATACTGGTGGTGCATGTCTTCGTTAAGAAGACCCAAAAGACGTTCCCCTTGGACATTGAACTTGGGCGAAAGCGATTAAAGGAAATGCTCAATGGCTAAGCAAAAGATTGTCGTCGCGAGGAACGGGGCAGAATTGGCTAAGGCTCTTGGCTTACCGGTAGCTGAGGCGCGCGAGTGGAAAGTGCGAAGTGACCTCACTTCAAAACTCATTTCGCTTGCAAAGAAAGATAAGCTAACTCATGCAGAGATTGCTAAAAAGGCGAAGACCTCGCGTACCCGAATTACCTCGATATTAAATTACAATCTTCAAAGCGTCTCAACTGATCTTCTGATCCGAGTGCTTGGTTCGCTTGGGTATGAGGTGACGTTCTCTATCAAGCGAACAAAGCTCGCGGCATAGGTGAAGGTGACGCGAATAGTTTTTGGAGCCAGTGATCAAGTGCCTGCTTTGCGCTTACTACCCGAGGCGTCTTCGGTCCGGGGTTAGGTACAGCCAGGCAGCTCCAACCCTAACCTTATTTTGAGGCTACATCGTTGAGAGTTATTTGCTCGTTTATTACTCCTCCTTGAAGAGTTACGCTTTTGCAAGGAGGATAGGCATGGGGTTCGTTCAGATTAGACGAACGTAACTATGGACAACCCTCTCTCCAATGAGGGAAGCCTACCGCCCAAGCATAGATCTCTTACGGGCACTTGAATGAGGCGGGGAGCTCCCTTCTTTGAGAGAGTGAATACGTCAGAACTCGAGCTTTGCTGATAAAGGGCAGCTAGAACCTAACCAAGTGGTAACGCTCCTCTTCGTCGGCGGGCGCGCTATTGATATTGGGGCCTCATGTGTGCCGGTGTTTGTAGAATGACGGTATCTGTCTGACACGGGGTGTTGCTCTTTCGTGCGCAGGAGTAATGGCGCGGTTTTTCGGTGCGCTCTTAACAAGCGTGAGTGCAGGACCATCAACAAAGAGTAACCCGAACTCGTTCTCGTTTCGCTTCACTACCCACGCTGTAGCCAAGTATCCTTTTGTCTTTAGCGATGAGACTGCACGAGAGATTTTGGCTCTAGATATTCCGCTGAGCCCTGAAAGCTCTCTATATGTGAAGCGGGCGTAGCGCTCCTCAGTCTCAAGCCTTTTCATGCTCTTTACTTAAATGATCCGTTTTGCAAAGTAGATCAGAAGCACGACCGACTCAGTGCACGAGAGTTTTCCTTGTGCGATTGCACGAAGTGCTCGCGTTGAGGCGCATTTACAGCGGCTGGAGCCCTTAGGCTTGCTTCTGTTAAGTGAGTCGACGGTGTCCCCTGCCCGCTTTAGGCTCTCCCTATGTGAATGGTTTTTGGGCGCTGCAATCGAACGTAGATATCGAACATGTTTCCCACGAAATAGGATTTTACGAGCGGCCTGCTGCGTAAGCGATTCAAAAGCACCCGGTTGCTAGCGAATAGGTACTAGGCCCGCTTCCGCTTCTTGTCTGTTGTTCGACTGACGGTGGCTGACTTCGCAGTAGAGGCCTGCGTTTTGGCCTTCTTACGGCTAGCTCCACTCGGCGCTACTCTAACGGACAGTGATCCCTCTTCCTCCGGCGACGCTAAACTTAGGCGCAATCTCTTCCCAAGAGCTGCCGCCACCTTTTGAAGCATTGAAAGCGAATGCCCCTCATAATCGGCGTCCTCCAACCGAGCGATGACCGGCTGTTTAGTGCCAACAAGCTCAGCTAGTTCTCTTTGCGTAAGCCCTGCATCTTCACGTGCTTGATAAATAAGCTGCGCGACGCGAGCGTTAAGAGTTGCTTCGACGACTGTTTCACGAAGT
>JAYVGZ010000632.1:0-6911 GCA_043771805.1 Pseudomonadota bacterium | reverse complement strand
AAAATTGGTGGTGTAGACGCCTCGAAATCTGCAAAAGGTGTTCGAGCTACAGAATCCGTTTCAGAAGTTGAGCGGGTCCGCGCAACATCAGCCGTTAAAGGCGTGAGTGGAGTAAGCGGCGTCGGAAAAGCGGGAGCGATCGGCGCTATGAGTTTCGAGCAGCGTGAGCGGCTTCTTTCTATAGTGACGCAAGAGACCGACAAGCTTGTAACCCAGGGAGCCATCCCCAAGAGTCAACGAGAGGTCGTTGAGACGGCTGTGAAAATGGCTATTGATGCCTCACTTCTGGAAACTTCAGAGAAGAAGAAGTAGGCCCGATTCAGGCTATAAACAGGCTGTTTGTGTAAGATATAACACGAGCAGCTCGATACTAGACAAATGCTCACGCTACCAGTAGCGTCGCGCAGTACTGACTGTGCTGAAGCAAGGAGCCCACATGATTCCCGTTACCACTGAGACCGTTGAACAAGCCCTGGCGTGGCGTTATGCCACCAAGAAATTTGACGCCACCAAGAAGATCGCAGCGCCGGAGTGGGCCACTCTAAAAGCTTCACTCATTCAAGCGCCCTCCTCCTTCGGCCTTCAGCCCTGGAAGTTTATCCAGGTGAGCGATCCCACTCTACGTGAAAAGATCCGCGCCTCTGCCTGGAATCAGCCACAAATTGTTGACGCTTCGCACCTAGTGGTTCTTGCAGCTAAAAAATCGGTTGGCGCAGACGAAATAAATACACTTATCTCAGCAATGGCAAAGGAGCGCGGAATTCCGGAAGATGCCCTCAAAGAATACAAGGGGATGATAATGGGGTTCCTCGTGCCACCCCCTCCCGGTTTTAACGTAGAAGATTGGGCGACGAGGCAGGTGTATCTTGCGCTTGGGATGTTGCTGACCTCAAGCGCTCTGTTAGGTGTTGATGCCTGCCCGATGGAGGGCTTTGTTCCGACGCAGGTTGATGAGATTTTAGGGCTTACGTCAACTGGGTACTCAGCAAAAGTTATTTGCGCTCTTGGGTACCGCTCTGCGGATGATAATTCGGCGTCGGCGAGGAAGGTGCGGTATGCGGAGAGTGAGATTATCGTTGTCAAATAGGTGCGAGCTTGTTGGTAATCGAGGGATGTTGAGCTTAAAGCCCTTTTGCTAGGAGCTTGAAAAAGTCACCTACAGGCACTACCTCAATACCTGAATCATCTCGGAACTGTCTCTCACCCTCGTAAACCAGAATTTTGCGGCCAACGCCTTTCAATTCCTGTATCGCCTGAAGTCCACGAAAATGCTCCGGCCGCAGTCGCTTCGTTGCTTTAATTTCGATTGCGATTATGGAGCTACCTCGTATGAGGAGCAGGTCTACTTCTATTGCGCCGGTAGACCAGTAAAACAGTTCATCGTAATCGACAACGCCATAATCTCTACTCGCTCTCACGATCTGAAGTATCAGCCCTTCGAGAAGAACTCCTCGCTCCTTGACAGTCGGCATTGCAAGCTGATTTTTTACAGCTCGGGCCACCCCTGAGTCTATCCAGTATAATTTTGGATGCCGTCGCTCTTTAACTCTGAGCCGTCCCTCATAGGCAGGTAATCGGTATGCTAATAAGGTGTCTTCGAGACGGCAGGATCTACTAGCAGTTCTTGGTAAAGTGCCTCGTCCAGTAAGTTGACCATAAAAGCATTTGGGAACGCCTTCTTGACCCAAGAGCTTTTTCCAGTGCCGCGCATTCCAACGAGGAAGAAAGTTGAGATAGGTTTACTTAGTGCCCGTTTATATGTCTTTGGTGCGTCCGATACCATGTCGTCGAATTTGCTGCGATTTCGCCGGCGTGGCTACGGGGAGAGTGGGATCGCGCCGCCATTACCTGGCTTAAGCGGGGAAGATTTGGCGACCAGGAGGGTCTCCCTGTCTTGGAATGTTGCCTCCCTCGCGCTCTCCGTATCGGCTGCGGCGGGGAAGGTGGGAGACGGCCCGAGCGAAGTCATTCGGGCGAAACCGCTGCGACTTTCTTGCAGTTCCTAGAAGGATTCGGGACGCACATTACCAGAAGCACTCTTTGGCCTGGCGTGGATAGAGGGGGGTACAGCGAAAATCACAGTGTGTGAGCACTTATTTGTCTCCACAACGTGATGATCGCAACTTTCCTCCCCTCAAGTGTCGCTTGCCTGTGATTATTGATGGGAGAGAGGCTGCCCCAGAACTTTCGGTTGATGACGGCTGCACGAGGGGGACCTTGTGTGGCCGTTGTCTTTTTGCGGCTCTCTCTACCGGTGCTTGCTGAGGTCTCACGGTCTCGAACCTCCTCCCCTTTTTTCGCCCGCTTATCCAGGTCATACTCCTGCCATGAATGTGCCCTACCTGGTTCGTCCACTCGTACTCCTTACCACCCTTGTTACTGGGTTTACGGCTCTCGTATATGAGGTTACTTGGCAGACCTACCTCGCAAATCTTTTGGGTAGCCAATCGCGATCATCATCGATCGTCATTGCGACATTCCTGGGGGGGTTATCTCTCGGATATTGGGCCTTTGGTCGGGCTTCCACAGGAAGAGATTCTCGCACTCTCATTCAGGGATGTGGCCTCCTCGAGGCTGCTATCGGCCTTTGGGCACTCCTGTTTCCCTTTATGTATGCTGGCCTGTGGTGCCTGAGAGTGGTCTTTCCAACCGGCTCCGAGAGTCTCGTGTCTGACATTCTGTTTTCAATTCTCCTCATAGCGGCACCAGCCACGCTGATGGGTGCAACCCTTCCCCTTCTGACTCAAGGGTTGTCCCTAAGCCTCGCAGATGCGGCCCCTTTCCACGCCCGCATCTACGTCGTAAATACCGTTGGCGCATTTTTAGGAAGCCTCGGGGCCGCCTTCATTCTTATCCCCTCCATAGGCCTCTCATCGACGATGAGCCTCATGGGAATCGTAAACCTTATTGCGGGTGGAGCCCTCTTTGGCCTTGGATACCTCGTGCCCGCCAAGACATTTCTACCGGTCGAAGCGTTACCCTCTTCCGAAGTCGAACCGCGTTCACTATCGCTTTGGACTCGCAATCCGCTAACCCTCTTGCCTGTGACTGCATTTTTGGGGGGCTTTACATCGATCACACTTCAAACTGTGCTCATCCGGGTAGTCGCCCTTAGTGTAGGCTCCTCCACCTATGCATTCGCCGTAGTTGTCAGTGCCTTCATTTTGGCACTCGCCCTCGGAGCCTGGTTTATTGCTGAGCGGCGCGGCGCGCGCACCTCGTTGTGGTGCAACCAGGTGCTTATCGCCATCGGGCTTCTCCTGCTCTACTTCATTGCACCTCGCCTTCCGTACAGTAGCCACGTTCTACGAACGCTCCTCACTAGTCAGAGCCCTAATTTTTGGGTGTATCACTGCTTACTTTTTTTTGGCCTGCTGGCTGTTATCATCATTCCGGTCGGCGCCAATGGAGCAACCCTTCCACTTATCTTTCGCGAAGGGCGAAATTCCGCCGAGACGCTCGGCGATAAAGTTGGAAGAGTGTACGGGTGTAATGCGGTAGGGTGTGTTCTAGGGGCAATCCTCGGCGGCTATCTTTCACTCTACTGGCTTGACCTACACGGAGTGCTTCGTAGCATAACGGCCCTTTCAGTTCTTACCTTGGTTCCGATTGCAATGCTGCGCCCCAATGGAATCTCATGGTTCAGCGGTGCCACCATCGCAATCCTTTTTAGTATCGCCCTATCAACCTCACCCTGGCCAAGTGGAGTCATGGGGCACGGGCTCTTTCGAATGACCCAGGCAGATTCCGTCACGTACGCAGGATTCAAATCGTTCTACGATCACCTGGCCCCCGGTGATAACTTGATAGCCTACGATGACGATCCGAACTCGACCATAATGGTTGACGGATACGCGAACGGCTCTCGGTCAATTTGGGTAAACGGAAAATCAGATGGCTCCACCCGTGGAGGAGATCGAACGACAACCCTCTTGGTCGGACATCTCCCTGCCCTTTTTCAACGCTCTACAAGTGATAAAGTGACCGTTATTGGATTCGGGACTGGAATTACTACTGGTGCTCTTACACGCCGAGACCAATTCAAAGAGGTCAATGTCTTAGAGATAAGTAGTGCAGTAAGAAATTTTTCGCCGCTCTTTGATCGTGAAAATGGAGCCGCGTCAAGAAACACAAAAATCCGCTGGCACCTCGGAGATGCCTATCGATTCTTGATCGAAAGTAGTGACGTGTACGCGGTGATTGCTTCCGAACCGAGTAATCCGTGGGTAGGCGGTGTTGAGCGCCTGTACTCCCAAGAGTTCTATCAGATTGTTCGTCAGAAGTTGGCTCACCGCGGCGTCTTCGCGCAGTGGTTTCACACCTATTCGATATCGGATAAAACTCTTGTGATGGTGCTAAAGACCTTTTCATCGGTCTTTCCTCACGCCCATTTCTTTAGCAACGGTGGCGATATCATTCTCCTCGGATCGATCGATCCATTCGACCGCGAGACCATTGAGCTTGCAAAAACCCGTATGGAGGCTCCAAATATGGCCCGAGATCTCCGCGACATGGGTATCACCAATATAAAAGACCTCTTCACCCGCGAAGAGTTGGTGCCCTGGAGTGGTTTTTCCGGTGCACCACTGCATACCCTCGACAAACCTAAACTCTCTCATGCAGCAGGGCGGGATTTTTTCCTCGGCGCAAATGCAAATATCCGCACAATCACCCAAAAGGCACGCTACATCTGGCACGCACGAAAAAGTCTCGCACGCACTCTTCTGGGAGTATCAGTTTTCTCTCCCAATAAGGTTGACTATGTGAAGTCGATCGCCCGCGCTCGATGCAATGTGCTTGAGCCCACATTTTTTTCTGGCTGGGATCGTCAAGGCCTTGATTGTCAGGTGCCACTTTTCTCCCTCCTTGTGATGAACCAAATTCCTCGACCAACTAATGTAGCAGCTGAAACGGTCTCCATTCTTCAGGGCGTACAAACGGAGGTGCAGTTCGCACTCCCCCCGGCAGAAGACTCCCAGAGCGCGCGGGTTGGCCTCACTTGGATTCAGCAGTACGGTGCACCATTTCTGGAGATCGATCCGATGAAGGTCAAAAGGTACGCGGAGATATGCTTCGTGAAGAGCGATGAAGTTGCTCTCGCTTGCCGAGGTCAGCTAGCGCTTACATTGCTGGCGAACGGTTTTGAAGAGCTGGGTAGAGAGGAATTCTCGCGTATTGTTTCTGATGGTGCACTTTCGGGTGGTCACGAAATGATGCGGGCGCTGAAGGAGAATTTTTTGGATTCTTGAGGGGATGGGGTAGTGGTTAGACTGCTGCACGTCTGCTCGCGAGATGCCATCTCGGCCATAGGCAGAGCGTGCGCATGCCACTTTGATTCGATGTTCTAGAAAAAATGGGGTAATGACTTTTCCTCCATTGGGAGTTGCCCGCAGCGACGACCATAAAACTTCGTGGGGTAAGTATATGTTTCCATTTGTACCCATCGGGTATAAACGTGCTTGTCATCGTAGGGACTGCAACTCGAAGCAGCAAGTTAAAGTACCAATTTTGATTTGGCTCTTTAAGACGTGGTAAACAAATACAGCGGAATTCTACCTATCATTAGGAGCACGCATGACCCCGACTCCAAAAGCTTCTCATCAAGAGCCATCAACGGCTCTTACCATGCCATCTCCTTTTAATTCGGTCGAAAGCGCCGAGTTAACAGACACCTCCCTCTCAGGCCCTACAAGCGCGCCGATCGTCAGCGATGCACGAGGTTCATTCAATCGTCGACGGTTCTTCCAGGCCGCATCCGCCCTGAGTGCCGTAGCACTCAGCGAGACGTTTGGTCCGCTGGCGAGAGGCCTTGCAGCAGAACCAACTCCTTCGGGAAAAGTGACGGCAGTCGATGCGGACAAGGCCACCATTGCAGTTGGTGATGCGACATTCACAGTGCATAAAAGTGCGCAGATCAAAGTGAATGGCAAACGGGGAAAGCTCCGCGATGTTGAGCCGGGGATGGTTGTAACACTGACTTTCAACTCGCCCCGATCTCCGGTTCGGGTGGTTAGTAAGATTGAAGCTTCAGGGACGCGTGAGGAGCCGGGGACTGGGGATCTTCCGAAGGGGCCGGTGCAGACAGATTCTCGGCTGGCTGAGCTTCCGAAGGCCTTCATTCAGCGCTCACCCGACATCAGCGCGCACACGCTTTACTGGACTTCGCAGGAGACGCCAACTTCAGCCTCGGTTCTGTGGAGGGCCGTTAGAGATTCGCTTAACGGCTCATTCTCTAACCCAGAGCCTCTCTTTCCTGCGATTGAGTGTGCTCAATCCGGAGGGGTTAACGTTGTACTGTTTAACGGGGGGCCGCTCCTTCATGCCGGTAGGACTGCCCCACCTCATGGCCAGTTGTCGCGACCCAGACCTATTAGTGATGTTAAAAAGCATGGGCTACTGCGGTCCCCTCGGTTTTCTGCTTTAGGGGCAGAAAACTTGTACTGTGAACGGGTTGATGGGACGAACATTCAGCTGGTTGTTTTTGGCTTAGATAAATCGGGTCGCGATATTTGGGATTTTGACGCGCCCACAGAAATCCAAGTGCCTGCGAACTTCGCAGGTCGCTTAAGAAATTTCTGCCCATTAGCGAACAAGAAGGCGCTTGCCTGCCTCCAAGATCAGCGAACACCTGGGCCGACGGTTTTTCTTTTGAGCGGCGGCAACGGGTCGACATCGTTTACGGCCTGCGAGCCCGTTGTGGCGGAAGATCCGAGGATTGGCGATGTGAGGGGGTTTTCTCCTGCAACGGACAATTTCACTGAACTCTACCTCACAGGATTGGGCCCCGCAAAAGGTGGACCAGCGGCTTTTATTTTTAAGGTGAAGGTAAAGGACCTGCGGGAGTCGTGAGCTGGTTCAGCCGGGCTTCGGTGGGGATCGGATGCCTCTGGGTAGTTGAGGCAGCTACAATA
>JAYVGZ010000631.1:0-3106 GCA_043771805.1 Pseudomonadota bacterium | reverse complement strand
GCCGTGAGCGATTCCAGGATAGCAGACGATTTACCCCAGTATTTTTAGAGTACATATTTTGAGCGCCCTCAAGTCATTTTTCACGTGGTGTTCCTCTCGAGTTTGGGGCTTTTCTGAGGTTCTTCGGGCAGGCGTGCTTGCCGGGATAGGTTGGACGTTAGCGTACCTTCTTTTCCCCTTGGCCTTTTCGAGTGTCTCAGAAGGTAAGATACAGCTTGATATTGATGCCGATATAAGTGCCGGTACGAATCTAGAAGTTTACTTCAATTCAGATTGGTGGCATCCATCGTCGACCCTTGTGAAGCCTGCGGGAAGAGCGCGATACACCCTCACGTATGACAAGCCGCCGTTTACGACTCTCTCCTCGCTTGGGCATCTGCGAATAGATATTACCGATGCTCCGCGATCAGTTGTAAAATTGTATAGCCTCAGAATTCGCGAAGGTGAGAAGACTCTGCTTACCCTTACGGGCCCAGAAGTCTCGGCACAAGCAGGGCTAAGTGGCTTGGTAAGTGAGGGCGTTGGTGGAGATCACTGGAGCTTGTCCACTTCTTCAAACGACCCCTTTATCACCATCACGCCTAAAGTAGAGCTGGGCAAGCAAGGTTTCATCGGTGATGCCGTAAAGTTGCTTCAGCAGCAACTCCCTCGCACGGTTATAATTGCGTCCTTGGTAGTCATCTCAATTATTGGATTGTTTACCCCGCAGCAGCCATTAATGGTTCGCCTTCTATGGGGGGCACTACCGCACCTGTTTTTGTTTGGGGTTCCGGCGGTCGTTGTTTGGTTTAAGGGCTTCCACGAGTACGTACCGAGGCAGTTTCAGGACGTGTCACTTTCTGTTGGGAATGCGGTATTCGCGGGTTATCCAAAGCACACAGAATATCTACAGTACTATTTTTGCCTAGGACTTGCCGCTGCTATTGCGGCAGTGCTCGCGATACCGGTACGGTTAACTCGCTCTGTATTGAAATCGGGAGATGGTGGGGAGAGGAAGGTGAGTCACGGCACTCTTCTCTTGGTGTCCAGCGCGGCAGTGGGCTTTCTTCTTTGGCTTCTCGTGAGCCCCCACGTGGCACAAAATTTCGCGTCCCTGAGCGCGAGAGCGGTTGTACTCGACTACGATTCGGTAAATATCGAGACCTGGAACTATCTCTATCAGAGCGGCGCCCTTCCGTTTAGGGACTACTGGTTTCCCTACGGCTTTTCTAGCTTCACGATGGGGCGCTCGCCAGCGGCGGCAGCTTTTGAGCACTTACACAAAACCTTACTTCTTTTTCTGGCCGGCTGGTCACTTTTTTTCCTATTCGGGAAACGGTTTTGGTGGAGTGCAAGCGTTGTAGCGGTTCTAGCTGTCCTTGATATTCGGGGAGAGATACGCGGAACAGCTCGGTACTTTTTAGCTTTAGACTTGGTCTTGTTATTCGGTGCTGTAGCGTTCACCTCACGCCGTACTACTGCGAACGCACTATTTGGAATTTTTGGAGCATACGCCTTCATCTACGAGCCGAGTCAATGTCTTTATGCGTTGCCAGGATTGTCAGTCATCGCGGTAGCGGCATCCTTTTATGCTTTTAAGGATGAGGATCTGCGACCATTTCTTCTTCGTACCCTAGTTGGTGCCGTCGCAGGGGTGTCCGTACTCTGTACTTTCTGTTTCTTACTTTGGAGTCGCGGTCAGCTTGAAGGCTTCGTGCGTGTCTATTCAAGGCTTGGATCGTCTGCGACTTCGTCCAGCATCACCGCGAATATTCCGGGTTGGCTGACGGTTTATGGGGGTGCTGAGAGCACTGTCTTGATGGGCAGTATAGTTTTGGTTGCCGTGCCCCTGTTCTTTATGCTCATTCCGCTCGAAAGAGCGACAAGGGTAGTTGCGACAACTTCACTCGCGGTTGGCTTGGTGAGCATCGGTATTTTCTTGAAGCACCTTATACGGCCCCATATGGCAGTCCAATTTATCGGGATAACCTTTGTGGGGGGAGTGATGCTTCTGTTTCTCTTCAGGACGTTTTGGTCACGAAGGCAAGTTGCAGCACTGTATGTTTCTATCGGCGTCCTATTCTATGCAGTCGGCATTGACTCCCTTTTAGCTGACCTGAAAGCGCGATTAGTTCGAGGGCCGGAGTACCTTCAAGATGAAGTAGCGATGCAGGCCGTGAGTTCGGCGAAGGTTGTTGCAGCCTACAGGTACTACTTCTCAAAGGAGCGCCTGGCAGCGGCATATCCTGTCGTAGGGCATCTTTCGGCGGTACTTGAGGAGGTAGCGCTTGAGACAGGAAAGAAGCCCCAGTTCTACGTGATGGGAGATGATGCCTTTCTCTATAACTCTTTTGATGTCTCACCACCTCCGTTCATCACGGTGTACAATCTCTCGGATGTCAGAGACCAGTATGATGTCGTTACTTGGCTTCAGGAGAGAAAGCCGGAAGTTGTTGTTTGGGACACGACGCAAAGCGGTTTCGATGGTGTGCCCAACACCGTGCGGACCCCCGTCATATTCCAGTATGTGTTTAATAATTATCGCGTGTGGAAAGAGAAGGATGGTGTCGCCTTCCTTCGGCGCGATGAGCATCTTTCAGTCGACCTTGAGCAGCTAAGGAAGATGCTTGGTTCAGAGGTAGATCTTGGAGGTATACCTGGTTTGAGTAGTCTCGGGGCACAACCGAAATGTGATCCAGTTGGTCAGTTCACTACTTGTACGCCAATTCTTCGCTTGGAGGTTGGAGAGACAAAAGTGAATCAGGCGAGCGTGTCGGTCCCATTGGCGCTCGGCGAGCATACTTATACGGTTCGGTTCACAACCCTGCCAGGAGTAAGTGAATATACTGTTCGGCTTGATAGACTGTGGTTTTGGCGAGCGGGGGATATCACCCGGCTGAAAGCAAACGATTTTGCAGTACCGAGCTTTAACGCTCTCATTGAGGGGCGGCAGGTCGGCAACCTCGTGCTCTATTAACTGGCGCAGTAGTGTGGGCTACACTTGAGAGTGACTCACCCATTTCCGGTCGCCCTATAATGGTAAAAATTTCAAGTGAGGGGCTAGCTTTCGGCTTTACCGGCGAACGGTACTCAGCAAGATAGGCTTTCGCCATCTCCACTACACTCA
>JAYVGZ010000630.1:0-2275 GCA_043771805.1 Pseudomonadota bacterium | reverse complement strand
GAACGGCACCCCAGAGAACCGCGAGGTCATTGGCGACGCGGGAAGGGCATTCCAAAAAAACGACTTTAGCCAGCTCGCGGCTATTCTCAACGAGCTGCTGTGCGACCCCGGTCAGGTTCGCCGGCTGGGCGACCTGGCTTATAAGCGCTCACACCGCCAGTACTCATGGGATGCGGTGGTGGAGCGCTATGAAGCGTTGTTTGCTGAAGTGCTGCCCCGCAAATAGCATCGGACCGGAGTAGCTCTAAAGCTTAAGCTTCGGCTGCCACCTCATTGTAGAGCCGTAGAGTTTCCCGAAGCAGTGTGAAGTCATCGCTAGCGCAGATGTAGTCGCGAAGGGTCTGGACTGTGGCACTTAAAACATTCGAAGCTGCGATTTCGGAAACGGTGGTCTCAACTGTATTCATGGTTAACTCTTGTCTACTGCCCGTTTATTCGGGAACTTCGTGTCGAGCATCTCGACTACGAGGGAGGTTTTCCCATGATTCTTTCGGTCAGTTGTCACGAGAAAGTAAGGAGTTTGTAAAAGTTTTGTCGCAAGTATCATTGGCAGGCAAAACCCTGTCCCATCTTCCGTCCTGCGGGGACGGAAAGGTTGATTCCAGCGGTATTCCGTGCTCTCGTGCTGCCCGTGGCGAGGATTCTCGGCACCTTATGAGGTAGTTTCTCGTGGTAGAGGGCGTCGAGTCGTGACTGAACATATTCCCCCGGAAGGTGCTGTAGCACCATCGCGGTTGATTCTGACGAGAGCTCCGTCGATTGTTTTCTTGTACGGCCTAGCCGGAAGTGGAAAAAACTTCGTCGGCGACCTGCTTGCGGAGCTCGCCGGGTGGCACGTCTATCACGCGGACGAAGATCTTACGGATGAATTAAAGCAGGCACGCAATGAGCGCAGATCCTTTACGGATGAGATGCGTGACAGGTATTTTGAGATTGTCACCGAAAAAACCATTGCGCTCTCTTCACTCCACAAGAATCTCGTAGTCACCCAGGGGGCATACAAGGTCCGACACAGAGAGTACGTGTCTTCATGGGTGCCTGGCATAGAATTTATCTGTGTGAGCGCAAAAGACGAATTGCGTGTTTTGCGGTTGAAGGACCGGGGTGATGCAACTACTCCTGAGTATGAAGCGTTAATTCGACGCAACTTCGAAAGTCCGAAAACCGGGTCAAGAATTATCTGGAACAACGAGGATGCCGCCTACGTTGTCGGGCAGTTGAGATCGATGTTTGAGTAGTCAGAGATGACCTCTGTCCAACCGAGTGGGCTCCCGCTTAAATTTTGTTGCCAACCGAACGGTTGTGACGCTCAAGGGCGCTTAATCGACGGGTGATGTCTAAGTGGAGCTGCGTTACTTTACCATGGAGCTCAGCAATCTCTAACTCAGCTTTGAGATTGATTTGATACTCCACATCGCTGCGAAGTCGCTCCTTGGCAGACTCTAAATTCTGGGAGAGTAACACGAAGATACTGAGAAAGATCGCCTCCAACGAAACGGACATCGTGAGGAACCCGAACGGATACGGGTCAAAAGCAGGTACCCCGGGAATCAAAGATAGATTTACAACAATCCACCCCATGAAGAATGTGGCGTTTATAAAAACAAAGAGCATGCTACCACTAAATGCGGCGATCCAAGACGCAACAACTTGGACCCATGTGAGATCTTCTGCAAATTCTGTGTTCAGATTTCGGGTGACCCTTCCCATGAGCAGGTGGTCGGTATCTCTTAATCGCCGAGCCATAACCGCGAGCAGATCGAGTGCGGCGGTAGGATGAGCTTTCAGAAAACGCAAAATGTCATCACGGTGAAGTACAATAAAGGTTGCATCTTCCAAAACGGTCGCGGCGGCAGATCTGGGCCCGGGGTCGAAAAGAGCCATCTCTCCGAATACCTCCATAGATCCTATTTCAGCGAGAACGATTTTATCCCCGGTCGTGTCTCTGATGGATAATTCGATACGCCCCGTCTCGATGATGTACATCGAGTCTCCAGACTCGCCCAGATGAAATACATGTTTCCCGGCAGTAAGAGCTTCCTGGTCAGCTGATGCCGCAAGCGCAGTAAGCTCTGCGTCATCCAGAAACGAAAAGAGGCTTACCGTCCGCAGAAAATTTATTGATATCGTCATAGGTGATTACGCCAGAAGAGCATTTTAGCATGGGCCACGTCGGCAGTATCCGTTCACGGGTATATTTTTGTTCACAAATCAAAGGTGTTACGAGAACAACTTTTGCAGTCAGGCGAACCTTTCGTCGACAACGAGCTGATCG
>JAYVGZ010000629.1:0-6403 GCA_043771805.1 Pseudomonadota bacterium | reverse complement strand
CAAGCAGATCCCCCGACTCCAAACCGACGAGATTGAAAAGATTATCCGGCTCAATCGACTCTACTTGAAACGACGTACCTTCAAACCGGCCAACCAACTGAGGCGCTACAGCAATCAGGAACAGTTCACCCACGAATTTATTCCAATTCTGCGGTGCCTCAGTACCAACCAACGATACTTGCTCAACAACACCAGTCGTCTTCAAAATACGGGCAATCGGTGTTGGCTGCGCGCTCTCAGTGAGAAAGACTGTGGTGACACCAGACTCATCGAGTTCAAATCTAAAAGACCCTCGATTAAAAGAGCGAGGCTTCGTAACGCTCTCTTCCTCCTTAGGGGATGCAGCTTTCTCGGCCGATCTAATCCCTGTTGAGTCTGTGCGAGCCGCCCTAGCGACTACTGGCGCCGAATCTTTGCGAGGAATGTACCCTCGCCCCGCCGTGAGAAGATTCGGTTGTTGGGTGCTCGCTAACGGGACTCGTGAGGAATCGCGTGCAATCGCACTACCCCGTAATATTGGGCCAGAAACGGCAACGCCATAAATGAGATCGCTTGATCGAAGAGGCCCTGTTACAGGATTTGAGATAAACGTGAAGCTCCTTTCTCCTGAACCCGGAAAGAACGACTCGTGTGTAGAACGGAGCGGGGCAAACATCGCGCGAGTCTCGTCTGAGTCGTCGGAAATAATTTGTCTGCCTAGGCCTAACATTTCTACCTGTGGTGCTTGTAAATAGGAGTTCGATACCCGGGGGAAAGCCCCTGTTCTCTTACGCTTCGGTTCGAGGGCATTTCGGTGCGTGCGGAGACTCGGCGCCTCCTGCTGCAAGGCAAGAGGATCCCCTGAGGGCGAGCTCCCGGTGTATTGAAATAAGGTCCAACTCCCTAAGCCGATTACGAGGCTGATCAGTGCAGCTCTTCGTCCGACAGACGGAAAATGAAATTTCAGTCGTGTTTGCCAATATGCCATGATGCTCGAGTTCTATATGCGCGAGGGCTAAGCCCTTGCCAAACCAATACCGTGCTTGCCTTCCCTCACCGTAGCCGCCCCACCCCGTTACTGCCAAGGCCAGATCTCACCGCCGCCGCCTAGCAACAAGATTTCGTCTTTACGGCTACTAAAGGCCAGTCGTTTACCCGCTACCGAAACAGCGCGAATAGGAGTATCCAATGTGTCGAAAGCTCCGCCTACAGTGACGACTAACCCAAACGCCAATGACACCTCAAGAAACGTTCCCTGCTACCCCAATAAACTTTGATAGCCCAACCCTGATATACCTGCGTGAATTGAGTAAGGTTTACCTGTCGACTGACGCAGCACTCGCCAAAATAGCAGTCCTCTCGGCCACCCTGACACTTCCAAAGGGGAGTGTCCACGTTATCAGTGACGTCCACGGAGAAGATCGCAAGCTTCGTCATGTAGTGAACAATGCGTCTGGTAATTTACGCCCACTCGTTCAGGAAATTCACGGGAAAAGCATGCCAGAGCCGGAGCAGTTGAAGCTCTTAAGCTTCATCTACTATCCGCGCGAATCATACCTGCACTTCTTGAAAGATCTGGCTCACGCCGAACGACGAAAGTCTGTATCGGATATTGTGGGAGCAGAACTCGAGCTCATTCGAGACCTTGCGCGAAGGTACCCACTCGACGCCGTTGCCGCTGTTCTTCCGGGACAGTACATTCAGGTTTTTCGAGAGCTGATCTTAGGCCCTCAATTTGACCGCTCTAAGGCTCACTTTGTTGCTTTAATAGACACCTTCGTCGATCACAAGCGTGACCTAGAGCTGCTTCGGCTCACCGCACGAGTCGTCAGAAATTTGTCGGTCTCGGAGCTTATCGTTGCAGGTGACCTCGGCGACCGTGGTCCCAGGATTGATCGTTCGATCGAATTCATTTCAAAGCAACCCAACGTAGCAATCACCTGGGGGAACCACGACGCAGTATGGATGGGCGCATGTCTCGGCCAAGAGGCGTGCGTGGCTTCGGTAGTGAGACTCTCTCTCCGCTACGGTAGATTAATGCAGCTAGAAGAGGGGTACGGTATTCCGTTAGAACCTCTCGAGCGCCTCGCAAATGCAGTCTATCAAGACGACCCCTGCACCAACTTTTCGGTCAAGCAGCCCGGGGGCCGAGATCCAGGGCTCTTGGCTCGGATGCAAAAAGCGGTGGCGATACTTCAATTCAAGTTGGAAGGGCTTACAGCAGCCCGCAATCCTCACTTTGCCCTTCAAGACCGCGATCTCTTAAGTACTCTCGACCTTCAAAGGAAAGAGGTAGCCGTAAGTGGCACGGCATATCCGCTCGCAGATGCACATTTCCCGACAGTGGGCGCTGAAGACCCCCTGCGACTCTCTGCGTTAGAGCTGGAAACTATCTCGGCGCTCCGCGAGTCATTTCTTCAGAGCCCTATTTTGTGGAAACACATGCGCTATATGGCACAAAAGGGTCATATGTTTCTCCGACGTGATCACGCCCTCATATTCCACGGGTGCGTGCCCGTCGACGATGCAGGTGAGTTTCTCACTTTCTCAGTTGATGGCGTTCCACGAAAAGGGAAGGAACTTTTTGAGGCGATTGAAGTTGCCGTTCAACGAGCGTTTCAGTCACAGCTCCCTCCTGATCTCGATCTATTGTGGTACCTGTGGTCAGGTCCTCTCTCCCCCCTCTTTGGGAAGGATAAAATTGCTACCTTCGAAAGTGCTTTCATCGCCGATAAGGCAGCGCACCATGAAGAGAAAAACCCTTACTTCAAATTGATCCATGAGAAGTGGTTTTGCGAAAAGATTTTAGCCGAGTTCGGCGTTACCGCTAGTGATGGACTCATTGTAAACGGTCATGTCCCAGTGAAAATTGAGCGGGGAGAATCTCCCGTTAAACGTAGTGGCATGGCAGTAACTATCGACGGTGCTTTTTCTGAAGCATATGGTGACAAAGGGTACACCTTAGTACTTGAAGCTGATCGCACCTATTTGGCGCTACACCATCACTTCGAGTCGGTCGCTGACTCTATCACCAACGGTACAGACATGGTCCCCACAGTCCAAGACTTACAAATCCACACACCACCAAGGCTTGTGATTGATACGGAACAAGGCGACCAGATTCGAGAGCAGGTTGCGCTCCTCGAGTTGCTTATTCGAGCTTACCGTGAGAACCGTGTAAGTAGCCCCCTCTAATACTGCGCGAACTAGAAAAAATGTGGTAAGTCACCGAATCTGACCGCCTCTCAATAACCCTTCAAACTCAACACGCGGATAAGGACCATTTGAGGGCCCATGGAAGATCACGACTCCACTACTCAGACCCACACAAGCGGAGCCCCAACTGGGTCTCTTATTCAACAAATTAAAGAGCTTAAGGGACATGATCAGGCTGCTACTTCAGAGGCGATAGCACTTGCCACCGCCGTTGTATTGATAGAAGTAGCGTCTTCAGATCAACATTTAGACAAATTTGAGCGCTCAATCATCCACTCTGGTCTTACGTCACTGTTTCAGGTCTCTGAAGCAGAAGTCCTCAATATCATTGCGACGGCAAAGAACCATTTGCACAACTTACGCGGAAGCTCGTCTGAGCTACAACTACTTCGCGAATCACTGGATCCCGTGTCGCGTCGGGCAGTTGCGAAGCTGATAGACGATCTAGTGAACTCTCATGGAGGTCCTCAAGGATTTGAAATCTACCTCCGTAACCGCATCAGAACGGCACTCGGACTCCCTGCTGCTCCGCCCGTTTAGGCGGTTCTTCTGCATTTTACGTCGTAGAAAACGCTCAGAAATGTTCACTGTTTCAGCCCAGCTCCGATAGTAATCAGTGAGGAGAGAAAGTAGAAGGGCTCTCCTTGATTGGCTGCTCATAAGAGCGGTCAAGTTGTGTCTTGCCGTATCACGTCAGCGCTTTCCAGCGGAGTACTTCGTGCCGAGTACGCCTTGTCATGGGCCCCCGGTGTTGTTCTCTTATCTGGACGCATTGTGAATTTTATTTAGCGAATCTATTCGCTTTAGGAGAGAACATGGCTGCAGGATCAGGTAATTCCTTCTCAGGAATCTCGCTTTCGCTCAATCGAAATTTACAGAGCGCCCAAAACAAACTTTCAGATTCGTTTCAAAAATTATCAAGCGGTCTGAGGATAAATCGTGCGGCTGATGATGCTGCAGGACTTGCAGTGGCTGAGTCCCTCAATGCCAGCATAGTTACTCTAGGACAGGCGAGCCGAAATGTTGGCGACTTGACCTCATTCACTCAGATTGCAGATGGGGCCCTAGGTCAGATATCCGACCTCTCAACGCGAAAAGCCGAACTCGCCGCGCAATCAGCTAATGGTACACTCTCAGATGCCCAGCGCTCAACACTTGCCCTCGAAGACTCACAATTGACCCAGGAAATAGGGCGCATCGTCGAAACCACTCAATTTAATGGAGTGAGCGTCTTTAAGGGCAATTCCACCTCGGGTCAGGTGGGGACAGATTCCTCGGCAAATTCTCAGCTCGCGGTTGGCGGAATCGACGTTTCAACTCTCGTTTCGGCGATTAGCTCTCAAAACATCAGTACTCAAGCAGGAGCAAGAGCTTCGCTTGATGCCGTAACGAGCTTCACCGCCAGCATCGCGCAGCAACGCGGCACGATCGGAGCAACACAGTCTCGCTTAGATAGCATCTCTGATACGGTCGAGACTCGGAAGTTGAATGAGAGTCAGGCGCTTTCCCGGATACGGGATCTTGATGTGGCGGACGAAGTTTCAAAGAAAATCAGTGCCGACATTCTTTCCCAGACTGGTCCGGCGCTACTAGCTCAAGCTGCGAAATTGAGCTTGAGTAACATCAAAGCGCTTTTGAGTTAAGGTTTGACTGATATTCCACGAGGCTTGGAACAACTCATCAATTCCCCACCCTAAGCGGCAGTAGTGAGATCTAATTCTGCTGGCTGTGTAGACGGCTTTCGTGAGATGCGATTTAACAGTCGATTTGCCGTATCGCGTAGTGTTTTGAAAATTCCCGCCGAAGAAGGGTCCAGCTCGGAACGGGAAAGGGCATCACGAGCTATCACCTCGGGGGCAGATACCCGACGAAGCAGTGCCGCTACATGCTTTGGCGAGTTAAGCGGATTCGTGTCGTAGTCAATCGCTCTCACCCATAGCTGCTTCCATGAAAGGCGGCCGACCAAGTTCTCGTCTCCGGAACTGTACAGGACCTCATCAACTCCAAAGGGAGCGGTGATTATTGCAATTCTCTTTTTACTATCCAGTTCTTCCGGAGCAGCCGCCAAGAGAACCGAAACTCTCCCACGCGACTGGCGACGAACATCTCCGTGCGCAACTAGAGCTGGCGTATCGAGTACGTTCGGACTGCAATCTTCCTGTAGTGCTTTCCATAAAGTAAGAAATCTGCCGGCGTGACCCAGCGCTTCGCTCCACCGACCATCCATGCGCCAATCGTCTGGGACGACAGCCGAGAGCGGGATCGTTGATTCATGCCCTACTCCGTGGCTAACCTTAGTAAGTAGGTCTATCACTAAAGAGAGATCCGATAGGGGCGAAGTGCTCTCAACTAAGCGGGAAGAAACTACTCCACCCAAGCCGGTAAAGGCCGTCAGCCTATACTCCTCGGCGCCGTCGTTTTGTACTTGAACCGCCACAATTTCGTGAGCATCGCAACCCCTCGCTACGAAATAGACAGCCTCTCCACCGCATAGCCTTTGAGCAAGGTGTTCGCTGTGCGAGAACTTCACGTTGCCCAAGCCCTCATGTCCGAGGACACACCCCGGGAAAAGTTGCGGACGGAGCTGCCACTCAAGCCAAAGCGCGTCGTACAAGGCGACGAAAAGTTCTCCCGCTGGCTGATACGCCGGGTAACGGAACTGAATATCGGGAATCTCGGCAAGGCGCGCAGTGAGTATGGAAACAGTATCGTGGTTGACCCTTCCGGATTGAAGATGGGACATCAGATGGTCCTTACAGTCGATCGCGTGAAAACGGTACCTCTCCGGAACCTCGAGCGCGACAATCGCCCCTCCAGCGAACGTAAACGTCATCCAGCCCAACGGATTGGCGGGGTCCACCTGGCATGCAATCTCTCGAACTGACTCAACTCGTGAACTGAAGTGCGGCCCCTCGACGATCGACTGGCGTACTTCGGTGGCATCTCCTGAACGAGAAGCGTCGGAGGGCTTCAAGGCTATTGACGAACTTGGAATGTTGGTAAGTGCTAACGAAGACGATGTTCCAGAATTTGGGCGCACAACAGCAGCAGCCCTGTCATCCGAATTTGCAAACTCTTTCGGACGAGCTGCACCATCGGCTGAAACAGGCCCCTCGAGCGGCACTGCCGCATTATTTGGGGACCCACTTGATAACATAGATGGACAGTGTAGCTTTTTTTCGAAACAAAAGCACACAACCCGCCCGAT
>JAYVGZ010000628.1:0-2415 GCA_043771805.1 Pseudomonadota bacterium | reverse complement strand
TTCTCCGCTACCGGTCACACTCACCACCTATCATATTGACCATCCCGAACGTCGGTACGAGATCCGAGATGTTAGCACCTAACAACATATGCCGCATCGACCCCATATGAACAAAACTTGGCGCCCGCACGTGGACACGGTACGGCTTCCCTGAGCCATCTGACTCAACGTAGAACCCTAGCTCGCCGTTACCACCCTCAACTGCATGGTACACAGATCCCTTTGGAGGTTTCACACCGTACATGACTAGTTCGAAGTGATTAATCATCCCGTCAATTGAGTTATACACTTCATCCTTCGGCATCAAGGTAACGTGTGGGTCATCGACAGAGATTGGCCCCTCAGGGAGGCGAGAGATCGCTTGCTCACAGATCTTCAGCGACTCTTCGATCTCACTAAAACGAACGAGGAAACGATCATAGCTGTCACCCTTTGATCCCAATGGCACCTCAAAATCGAAATCCTCATAGCTTGAGTAAGGGAATGCCTTTCGCACGTCATACGAGACACCAGAGGCGCGTAGCATCGGGCCAGTTAAACCGAAATCTATCGCCTCTTCTGCCGTCAGGACTGCGATGTCGCACATTCGATCAATAAAGATTCGGTTGCGAGTGAGGAGCCTGTCGCAATTAACAACATGCTCGCGTACCCGCTTGAAAGCAATTTTCATCTTCGGAGCGAAATCCGGAGTGAGGTCGTCCTTGATACCACCGATGCGCCCGTAAGATATAGTCAGCCTCGCCCCTGTTATTTCTTCAATCAGGTCCCAGAGGTACTCACGCGCCTCCATCATGTAGAGCATTACCGTAAACGCGCCCAGCTCCATCGCAGAGGCAGCCAAGCAAGTGAGGTGGTCTGACACCCGCGAAATCTCGGACATGATGACGCGAATATACTGAGCTCGCTTAGGAGCCTCGATCTCAAGGAGCTTCTCTACAGTAAGACACCACCCAATGTTGTTGATTATCGGGGAGACGTAGTTCAGCCGGTCCGTGTACGGCATCACCTGGTTGTAATCAACCGTCTCACACATCTTCTCGAAACCACGGTGCAGGTACCCTACTTCGACATCCGCATCCCGGATTTTCTCACCCGAGAGCTCCACTACAATCCGAACCGTGCCGTGGGTCGCCGGATGGGCAGGGCCCATGTTGAGGATCATCGACTCGGAGTGCAGGTCGTCCCCCATTTCTCTCGGACGAAGATGGGTAGTGATCCCACCGACACCGAAATCAACCTCTAGGAGTTTACCGTCTGACATACGCTTCTCGCCACGACTCAAAAGTTATACTAGCAAACCAACCGCAGCTTTGCTGCACGGCACCCGCTCACCGTTTAGTTGACTGGTCGCTACTGTGACCACCGCGACCCTTGATACTAACAAGCTCGCTACGCTTCATACTTCGCGCAGTATTCTCGACCTCAGGCATTCGGAGCGGAATACGTGGCTGCTTCCCCTGCACAGGATAATCTTTACGAAGAGGATGTCCCGTAAACTCCTCGTACATGAGGATTCGCCTCAAGTCGGGGTGACCCTTGAAACGGATTCCGAACATGTCCCAGATTTCACGCTCTAGGAAATTCGCTCCACGCCAGACTGAAGTCGCTGAATCGACTTCGGGAGCGTCCTCTCCAACCGCTACTTTGACAGTGATTCTCCACTTCTTCTGAATGCTTAGTAACTGGTACACAAGCTCGAATCGCACCTCTCGGAGATCCATCCAGTCGACTGCGGTAATGTCTAGGAGCGAAGTAAAATTCAGCTCGGGAGATTCCTTGGCGGTTTTGAGAAACTGTAAAGAGGCATCTTTTCGAACAAAGACCGTGAGGTCACCGAGGTGGCTAACGACCGCCTCTGAGGCTGGCCCTGCAAAGAAACTCTCGCAGAGCGAAATTACAGCCAGTTTAAGAGGGTCTGGTTTCACTTCTGAAGCCATTGGAGTATCTGAATCTGCCATATCGAAGACCTAGCACCAGCGGAGGTAATAAAACGGTGCAGTGCTCGGTTTGTATCGTAAGCACCGGTAAGTGGCAACGCCCGTTATAGAACTTCCGCCCCTTCCCTGCACTTGAGGCGGGCTAGGTAGAGTCTACTCCGCAAATCTGTCGACAATCGTCGCATACCTTTGCATCTGGGGGTGCATTTGCGTATCTCCAGGGAGAAACGTATACTCAGACGTCGTCACCCAATCCGTTCTCAATATTCTGTTTTGGAGGAAACTCTTGGAATCCAACGCTGGCAACAAGAAGAAAGGCCTTAGTGCTGCATCGATCAGTCAGATTCAAATCCTGTCTGCGCTCTCTAATTCAGGGTTAGGTCAGTCTGGAACGGCACAGACTAGCCAAGCGCAGACTGGCACTAGCGGTTCCGAGCCTAGACGGCTTCAGATCAACGAGATTGCTGAACTTAGTGGT
>JAYVGZ010000627.1:0-2445 GCA_043771805.1 Pseudomonadota bacterium | reverse complement strand
GCTCGATGCCAAATGACCTAGCTCGACCATCGCCTGACGGGCACCTATCTTATTGAGCATGTTTCGTAGGTGTGGATAGGATAGCTGAAATGCAGAGAGCGCGACCGCAATATCTCGGATCGACCAGCTAAGCCCGAAGCTCTCCATTGCACGCACCATTCGGTAAATGGAGTCTGCTGCTAGGCGGTCGTAGTGCTTCGTAGTGCTTTGGTCGGAAGTCGGCGGAAGACCTGCGCGCAAGACCTTTCGGGCTTTCACATCTGCGCGCTGGTTGGTCATTACAAAGTTGTAGGCGTGCACACTATCAAAGGGATCGATGACAATAAGGTCTTCGATCCGCCCGGTCGCCATCGCCATTAAAATAATGTGTGCGAGTGTTGCCGAATCACGTTTGGCGTCGATGAAGGTGCAACCACTCGCTCGTCCACGCGCCATCTGTTGCAAGATGAGAGATTCAAGCCACAACGTCTTACCGACGCCAGTTTTTGCAAACACCGCACCGTGCGTACAGATTTCATCGTCGTCTACCCAGAGCGGCGCGCCCGAGTCAAGCTCGAAGCCAACCAGGTATCGATCGATCATCTTCTTTCCGCTAGAGCGAGCCTCGTTAATGGCTTTCGCAAAACAGTCACGCTCGGGCGGCATTCCTAACACTGCCTTCCCGCCACGAAGATCACTTTCTCTGCGGCGCTCATGCTCTAGCCACTGTTGTCGTGCAATTGTTGCTGCGGTTGAACCGAAGGCTGCAGCAGGGATCAAACCTAAGCCAAGAAGTACGGATGGATCTGCACCAGCGAGCAGAGGCGAGAGCGCAGCACCAAGCGCGCCGAGAGATGCTATGCCGGTCGTCATCAACGATCGACGGAGCTGCTCCTCGCGCTGTGCGTTGTAGTCAGATCGTTTATACGTTCGAGCCATTACTTACCCTTCTACGCCAGAGCCGGAGCAATCGTATCAAACTGCTCATCGTCTCCGCGATCATCGATACCTCGTTGAAGCTTCTCGTAGTCTTCCACTGTCTCAGACATCGTAGCACTCGCTACGAGCGTAAACCGATTCGCCCAGTTGCGCCCCCACCTATCCTCAAGTCGCGAGCCACGAAGGGGAACCATTCCTTTACGCCCAATAAAACCGAGATCGTTTGCGTCCTTGCTTACTCCGTCAGCCTTGAACACGCCAAAGATAACCGAGCTGTCCGGCACGGTATAATCCCCCACTCTGCGCGCAAGCCAGCCGTAAGAAGTTAAGACGATTCGCAAAGCGGACCATGCTCGCAATTCCGTTACTGAGAGCGCATGCAACTTACTAAGCTGAACGCACTCTTCCTCTGTCAGGGGAGAGCACACTCGCTCTACGACCGGTGTGTCACCGGCGGCCTGATCTAAGCTTTGTGCCTCCAGCTGCGCTAGACGGTGCCGAGTACTTACGAGGGCTACAAGTTCGCCCATCCGGAGGACATCTTTTTCATCGAGCGTTTTCTTCAAGAGCGAAATAACTCGAGGAAGAGGAACAAAAAGAAGGTTCGACGGAGTTGAATAGCTGTGTTGGGAGATCTCTGGAGTAAATGCGACTGATCCATCAAGAAATTCTTGCAGCCAGTGATTGTGTGCGTCGCGAACAAGACCGGCGAGCTCCACTTCATCAGAGAGAGCTGGAAGCTCGTGCGGACATGCTGTTAAAAGCTCAAGCCATTGTCTTAACGCCCAGACATCTTCGCTCAGATCGATCGGCATTCGAACTGCAGCGAAGGCGCTTCTGCGCGAAGCGTAAATCAATGCGCGGCGTATTCTTGACCGAGATGCATAGTCGTACTCCTCTGGATACTCTTTGACAGAATGCAGCACGGCGCGCGCGCTGAGGTTGGGAAAATTCGATTTGCGTACCCACTTACCACCTTCAAATGCATGCGCGAGCACCTTACCGCATTCAAACGCAAGAACCGCAGTGGCAACCTCACTTGCGGGCAGAGCCCCAAGCAGAGCGCGTCCCTCCAAGGGGAGTACGCGGTGCATAGAGATCTTCACAAGCTCGGCATATTGCTCGGAGGAGAGATTTGACCCGAGTTTCTCGCCCATCTGAACAGAGGGCGGTTTAGTCGCAGTCTGCGGGGTCGAACGAATGTCGCCCGCAGCGTAAATCCCGTGCAGCGAAAGTGCTGCAGACAGAAGCTCAACAGTATTTTCTTCGAGGTCTGCTCCGCTGAACACAGACGAAAGCATCACTTCCTCATCCGCCAGTGCTACGTACGACCTGACCTTGTTGTTCTTGACGAGAATGGCCGTTAGCGCCTCGTTTGTGCGATTGACAGCACCGTACTCGCTCAGGAGTTGCCACAAAAGGGATGCGTGAGCTTCGGTGGTAGTTGAATACTCTGGGCATGCAAGCCCTCGCAGCTGCATATCAGGAGCGCCTTCGGACGATAATTGATCGAGCCCCACTCGTATC
>JAYVGZ010000626.1:0-3411 GCA_043771805.1 Pseudomonadota bacterium | reverse complement strand
CTTGGAGTTGTACGCGGATTGCTGGTCGACAAAAGATCAGGGCTCTCGTTCCAAAAAATTCGGATGCCACTATCCACGAGGTCAGGGTCCATGAAGGGGCTGTCAGCTGAGATTCGGACGAGACAGCTATCCGGAAATCGTTGCGCCAATGAGAGAAATCGACTGGAAACATCTGGAAGTGACCCACGAGTGCATTCTACGCCTTCCTGTCTGGAAAGAGCCTCAACTACATCATCTTCGGTGCCCACCGACGTCGCAACAACTAGCCTTGAGGCTTCCTTAGACCTGAGAAGGCGGCGGATGAGTATCGAGAGGATAGTGGCGCCACCAAAATCAGCTAAGACTTTTCCAGGCAGGCGCTGAGACGATAGTCTCGCTTGAATGACACAGATAGACTCTCTCGTTGAGCGCGTATTCATAGGATCATTTGTGTCTAAACCGCTCGCTGAAGAGTCTCGCCCACGCGAGACCTCTGTGGCGCTCTTGTCAATTGAGCACGTTTTGTTTCTATGCCTCTCTGGTGTTTGCGAGTCAAGCAAGTTTAGAATTGATGGGCAATTGGATAACGCGGGTAGAAACATGAAAATAGACTGTCTCGATACTACTAAAAACGTTCTCATTATAGCCGAGATCGGAAACAACCATGAGGGAAACTTTGAGCTTGCGAAGCGACTGATTGAGTTGGCAGCTAAGGCCGGCGCCGACATAGTAAAATTCCAGACTATTCGCGCCGATAAGTTTGTAAGTGTAAAAAATCAACTGAGATTCGAAACGCTAAAGAAGTTCGAGTTGAGCGACGAGCAGCACTACCAATTGAGTCGAACGGCCACTGATTGCGGAGTTGTTTTTCTCTCTACGCCCTTCGATCTAGAAGGAGTAGACATGCTCAATACTCTCGTCCCAGCATTCAAAATTGCGTCGGGTGATAACACTTTTTTCCCATTAATTGAGAGAGTCGGGCGCACAGGTAAACCCATTATTTTGTCGACTGGGTTGACTACTCTACCAGAAATCGAACGCACTAAAAGATGTATAGAAGCGTGCTGGCGGGATATGAAAGTCGGCTCCGAGCTGGCACTGCTACATTGTGTCGTAGCTTATCCAACGCCGCCCGCTCAAGCGAATCTTGCGTCGATTCGGGAGTTGGCTCGAACCTTTGACTGTGTGGTCGGCTATTCCGACCACACGTTGGGTATCGATGCCGCCGTCATGTCAGTTGCATTGGGGGCGCGAATTATTGAGAAGCATTTCACGATTGCAAAAGATCATTCGTCATTTCGTGATCATCAGTTATCCGCGGATCCGACAGAGTTCAAACTTCTTGTAACACGTGTGCGAGAGGCGGAAGTCCTCTTGGGATCGGGGATGAAGCAACCGCAGGAGGCTGAGCTGGTGAATATGGTGGCAGCACGACGATCGATTGTAGCTGCGTCGTCGCTTCCGGCTGGTCACGTCTTGCAGTGGCAGGATCTTCTTTGGATGCGTCCGAGTGGCGGAATTTCCCCCGGCGATGAACACTTGGTTCTTGGAAAGACGCTTTCGAGGAGCATCGAAAAGGGCGACCCGATTCTTGTTGATGCCGTGGCCGCGTAAGACTTACTTGGTTGTATGGGGTATCCAAGCGGTGCCGCAAGGCTCACAAAGGGCGCGGTTTGCAATTTAATGATGCCATTCCGAGGTCGCAGCAGTTTCATTTTCCATTCGAAACTAATGGTTTTGGGTCGCCGCGCCTAGCTAGTCCACCTATATATTGGTGCGGCGATGAGTGGCGAATAGTGATGTAAGCGAATAATCGAAGCATAGTAGGTCAGCGGATGCTTTCGGACGGGGCTGTTAAAAAAGCATTTTTAAGAGGCCAGATCGTGTATCTGTCTGAATTTACGGTAATAAGCTGTTGCCGCAAAGTACCGAATAAGGCTGGGCATGGGTTGACGCAACGAATAAACTTGCCTATCCTCTCGGCCTAAGTTTTTAAGGCAGAGTTGTATGAAACGAACCTACCAACCAAGCAAAAAGAGCCGTCGCACGGCACACGGATTCCGCAAAAGAATGTCGACTAAGGGCGGACAAAAGATTTTGAAGAATCGACGTGCTCGCGGTCGTAAGAGACTCGCTGTAATTTCCCCACGCAAGGGGCACTATAGATAGTAGTGGTGATGCTGCTCTGGTGAAAACCTCAGAAGCAGACTTCAGTTTTGGGCCTACGGCTCGACTGAGGCGACGTTCGGAAATTAGCCACTGTAGAGACAACGGGGAGAAAGTGTATTCAAAGCACTTTCTACTTCTTGTTTGTGATTCGGTCACACTAGAGTCTCGGCTCGCGATAGCGGTAACGACAAAGATAGATAAGCGCGCTGTCGCGCGTAATCTTGTGAAGCGTCGCGTGCGTGAACTCTTTCGACTCAACAGACATCGATTCGTTAGACCATTAGATATGCTAGTCGTTGCTCGAAGGGACGTGCAGGTCTGCACCTTTGCGGACTATCGTCGTGAGATCCTCGGGGCTTTAAGTGCTCGCGGGTATCTTAAACCGCAGGAGACGTAGTGCTGGTGGACGCTCCACCTAGTTTAGCTAGTGTATGCGCTCAACAGCGCAAACCGCTCGCGCGATTTTTTCACCGGCTCTACAAGTTAACCCTCTCACCGTTCGTGGGTCGATCATGTAGATTTCTGCCAACATGCTCAGACTACGCGCTCGAAGCGATCGAGAAGCGCGGATGGTGCCGCGGTTCGTGGTTGGCAATCAAGCGCGTTTGTCGTTGTCACCCTTATCATGCCGGGGGAATCGATCCGGTACCATAGGTGGTCGCTGCACACCTTCAGCGCTCGCACCTCTGGTGATTTTCCTGTATTTCCGGCATCGTCTGTGCGCGACTAGAAATACCCAAAACCTCTTCTTAAGAGGTCGTTAGTTTTAAGGAAATCCAGTGACAAGTGATTCTCAAGAACAGAACCAACGCACGATGAGAGCCATCATTCTGTGTGTTTTGGTAGCAGTGGTTTATACCCAAGTTTTTCTTAATAAAAAGCGCCCTGTAGAGCAAGTTGTTCGCCCGGTAGCATCTCCGATCGCAGCATCGTCGACACCGCTTAATGTTGCAGCCAACGTACAGCCTTCTGGTGCTACCCAATTGATTCCAGCCAATGCTCCAGCAGTACGGCACCCAGGAAAGTCTGAGCTTGCAGGCTCCTCTGCCACCTTCATCGAATCTGCAAAGACTCGAATTGGTATCACGCACCTTGGCGCGCGCGTTATTCACTTTCAGTTGAATGATTACAAGCTAAAGCTCGGCCAGCCGGCAGCGCTTGATATGGTAGACAACCCTGAGGGGGCAGCGCTCCCTCTTGCAGTTTACGCAGGGCCCGAGTCCGATGACCTAGTCGCCTATTCGCTTGTTGCGGTTAATGGTC
>JAYVGZ010000625.1:0-4717 GCA_043771805.1 Pseudomonadota bacterium | reverse complement strand
GGTTGAGATGTCGGTATTTGATCTGGAGATACTTCCGGATTTGCTGCTTAGTGGATCTGCGACATTGGTGGTGAGGGCTGGTGATCGGGTGCGGGTTGTGGGGATTTCTTATGTTCCAGGGATCTGATGGGATGGACCTTTACATTCTTGCACTGCCACAGATAACTCTGTTCTGAGTGGCACTATAATGGTACTCCCGGTCTGTATCGGGAGTCTTGTCGTTCACAACAGGAGAAGATTATGGCGAACTTAGAAGATTGGCGTGGAAATTATTGGCCTGAGGAATCACCAGTAAGATCTGAATTGTCGACGGAAGAGTTTTCTCGAATCTTTGCGGGATTTGAAGCTGTGATCATAGAGATGGCATCTGATCGCGTGGTAGGAGCGGGGCATGATGAAGTCAAACTCGAGGAAGGACTTCAAGACCGAGGACTTAATCCGACGAGCTATCAAATTGAGCTCGGCCCGAGTACGTGGGATGCCCTGTTACCGCAACTTTGTGGGATCCTTAAGGATGAAAAAGAGGATTAGGCAGTTGCCGGTATGTTTTCTTTGTATTCTCACTAATTCGGCACCCAAGCCTCATTTGGTTCGGCATCCTTGTCGCTGATGAGTCGCCTACCCTGCGCGCAGTCAAATGGGCCCTCACCGGAGCCTGGTTCGCAGCTTACTCTGCATGAGCTGATGCCTCAGTGCTGGAAACCGCAAACCCATGAAATTTGCAGGTCCGATTAGTGAGGCCGTCGTTACAGCGCTTACGCTTTCTCGGTAGGATCGTGATGGTGTAACTGTCGCGCAGTCAGTCAAGAATAACATTGAACATGAGTCAAAAATAACGCATAATTTTGACTTATGTTCTCAAGAAGTCTTAACCTTATAAAAACTAATAGCTTTTTTCTCTTTGGTGCAAGAGGAGTAGGTAAAAGCACCCTCCTTGATCACTATTTCGCTCCTCAAGAAGTACTTTTGATTGACCTGCTAAACTCGGAGGTTCTTGCACAATTACAGACCCGGCCCGATCGACTCAGAGAGCTTGTTCTTCAGGGAGGAAGAGAGTGGGTCGTTATCGACGAGGTTCAAAAAGTACCTCAACTGCTCGACGAGGTGCATTCGATAATTGAGAAGAGCAAGCAGAAGTTTGCGCTGACTGGATCAAGTGCGAGAAAGCTGAAACGCGGATCAGCGAATTTGCTTGCCGGTAGAGCTTTTGTCTTTAACCTTTTCCCCCTGACGCATGTCGAGCTTGGTAGTGACTTTAATTTAGAAAAGATCCTCTCGTACGGAAGTTTGCCAAAAATTTTTGAACTACAATCGCCGAGAGAAAAGACCCTGTTCCTCAAGGCATATGCAGAAACGTATCTCAAAGAAGAGATACTCATAGAGCAACTGATAAGAAACCTGCCTCCGTTTCGAAAATTTCTAGAGCTGTCAGCGACGCAAGACACTGAGCTTGTCAGTTATTCTTCGATCGCCCGAGATATTTTAGTCGACCCTAAGATAGTTAAAAACTATTACTCCATATTGCAAGATACCTTAGTAGGATTTTTACTTGAGCCGTACCATACATCTCTGCGGAAACGACAAAAAAATTCTCCCAAATTTTATTGGTTCGACATAGGAGTGAGGCGAGCCCTGTCGGGTAACGTAGATTATCCGATTACTCCAGCCTCGTTCGAGTTCGGTACTCTCTTTGAATCTTTTCTCATCAACGAAATTCGCAGGTTACTTATCTACTCCGAGAAAAGCCATTCACTGTCTTTTATAAGAGTAGATGAAAAATTAGAGATCGATTTAGTTATTGAGCGCCCCGGGCTCCCAACCTATCTCGTTGAGATCAAATCAACCGATCGCGTGAATGATTCGCATGTAAAAGCCCTGGCGAAATTTTCTCCGGAAATTAAGAACGCTATTCCTCTGCTGCTGTCGAGAGACTCGATATCTAAGAAGATCGATGGCGTGAGCTGTTTAGAATGGCGTGATGGGTTGAGGGAAATGGGGATTGTCTAGGTGGGGTAATCCGCCCGTTGAAGAAAACGTTGACGTAGTATCTACGTAACGAAATAGTAGTCTCCTTCCGCGAAGGCACGCAGTCATCTCGTGAGAGAGCCGCAAATAACGGGTCATCTTAGCCAGGCAAACCAAGGTCGGCAAACAGGTCTCCGGCTTTTCAAAAATGCTTAGTGCACTTTAAAATAGTGCGTGCCCGTTCCAAACACGGCTCGATTCCCTAAATATCCTAACCAGGGCAAGAGGTGTGGCTTTTAGGCAAAGCGGCTAGCACCTTCAGATTCGAGTCGTGCAGAAATTTAGCTTTCTTGCTCACGAGCTTCGCATACGATTGAAGGGACTTAATCTTAATCAATCGGGAAGAAACTTGCCGTGTCAGCAACAAGAGTTGCTCCGAATTATTGGCGATAAGGTTAAACTCAGACGCGAGCGATACCGTGACGCATGCGGCAGCGTTTTCGCAGGTAGCCACGAGGCCAGGGATTGCCCACACATCATTCCAGCTCGATAAGTATAGGGTGTTAACATCGAGAATAATTTGGCGAGCGAACTTCTTTCCGGCAGCTGAATTCAATGCACGTGCCAGCCGTTTCGCGGCTATTTCAGCCAGCACCTTTTGCTCACGGGCAGCTCCATCGATGCGGAACTGAGCTTCCGAAATATCCACACCCGTGCAGTCTGCTTGAGGTGTGCTGGCTGGCGTTGCTGCTCCGATAGCTACCGTTGGCTCTGGGGTAGCCGTAGGTGGCACGAAGGGTGGAGATGTGCCGGGCAGGGACCGAGGTCGGTAACGGGGTGGGCACGGGTGCTACAGTAAGCGCTATCGTGGGAGTGTTTGTTGGGAGCGTTACCTGTCCGTCCGGTGTGGCTGTGGCAGTCGCGGTGTTCACCGGCGTGCTGGTTGATGACGGTGTTGTGGCGGTCGCCGTAGATGTAGCAGTGATGGTCGCTGTGTTAGTCGGTGTCAACTCGACGATCCCAGTTGGGGTAGCTGTCGCGGTTGGAGTTGGTGTCACAGTTGGTGTCACAGTTGGTGTGTTCATCGGAGTCCCCGTTGCAGTATTTGTCGGGGTGCTTGTAGCCGTGTTCGTCGGCGTAGTGGTGGGTGTATTCTCGGGAGTACTAGTGGGGGTGTTAGTTGCTGTAGCTGTGGGCGACGGGGTCACCGTCGACGTAACTGTCGCTGTCGCCGTTGCTGTAGCTGTCGCCGTTGGTGTCGCTGTAGCTGTCGGTATCGGTGCTACCGCGAGTGTAACAACATGCGTCGTGTTCACTCGTGGGCCGCTATCGCTACAGCGCGCGCTAGCTTCGGCACTAGCCTCGTTCATAATCGAGCCGCTGAGCAGGTCCTCCGCTGTAATAGTTTTACTCCCTGTACAGGTAACAAACTCACCAGGGGCAAGAGTGAGAGGATTAGTCGCAGGCGTGCAAATTACAGCTTGTAGCTGCGGATCGGAAAGCACGACATTCGTTAGGCTCGTCGCCCCAATGTTGGTGACAATGATCGAATAGTCGATAGATTCTCCCTCGTCTGCGAAGGTATTATTGTTGGTATCTTTAAGAGTGCCGGATTTCTCAATCGAAAGCGTCTCTGCAACCGCTAGAGACACATCGGCCGTGGCGCCTACCCCCTTCGTAATATCACTGAGCGCTGTAGCCGTGTTTGAGACCGAACATCCGTCAATATCTCCTTGCGAGAGCGTCAGTGTGCCTTTGCACTGCATAGTGGCATTAACGGCAAGCGCAGAGCCCAGGGCCGGTGTACAGCTAATGGACGGGAGTAGCGGATCTGAAACCTGAACGTTAGGGGCCGTGCGAGTACCCACATTCTTCACTGTAATCAAATAATCCACCGCATCACCAACAGATACAGCGCTATCATTGTTCACATCTCTGTATTTGCCACTCTTTGAGATATCCAGCGCATCCGAGTGAGGAAGATCGACTCGGTGGTCTCCAGTTTGACAGAGGGGAGCGTTCAGCGCGGTGTGAGTAGCGCAGGATGTGGCTGTATTTGTTACGTACGTGTTGTCAATGTCAGACGGTGCGAGGGTGTAGCTCCCAGTGCAGATGGTGGACTCACCCGGATTTAACTGTGTAGCAAGAGTTGGTACACAGGTAAGGGTCATGAGCAGGGGGTCCGTGACTGTTGCCAGAGAAAGAGTGGCGTTACCAGTATTCGTGGATTTTATGGAGTAACTGATCGTTTCTCCCGCTTGAGCGAAGGTGTCACCGTTCTCGTCGTTGAAAACCCCACCCTTGTCAACTGTTATAGACAGTGACAGCGATGCTCGAATCGATACCTGTGCTAAGTTCGAGGTAACTGTGTTCGTGCCGTTGAGACCTTTCGCAACCGCGCTGTTCGTAAGGACTCCCAGGTTCAGATCGCTGAGCTTTACCGCATAATCAACCGACCCGCACATCGTGCTCGCGTTTGGAGCAAGCGTTGTGGCAGTGCACGTGATGCATGGAGATGCCGTCGGGCAGATCTTATCGTCGTGCACGGCTATACCGCTAAGCGAGACGGAGCCTGTATTCTTAACTGTGTAGGTATAGGGAATGATCTGACCGACCGCACTGAAGTCGGTTGCTGTAGTCGTTTTCTCGATAAATAGAGCCTGTCCGAAAATGTGCTAATTCCGGTGAGCTGCCGCAATCCAGATCAAGCACTAAGTTACGGCGATTTTTTCGCACGTTAAAGCGTGTCTAG
>JAYVGZ010000624.1:0-10759 GCA_043771805.1 Pseudomonadota bacterium | reverse complement strand
TGTTTCGCAAATGTGAACTCTGTCGCTTCGCGCTCAAGTTCACGATCAATGGCCTCGCAGGCCGCATCGACCTGGTCGGAAAGGCCAGCCTTGACGAAGGCGCCGAGTGCCCCAGCTAATACTCCAAGCATCTCGCCGTTGTGTCCGCTCACCGAGCCAACCCCAGCAAGCTCAGTGCATCGCGTCGAAAAACCTTTGAGACTCCACTTCATAGCCTCTAGTGAGAATGTGAACATTCTCTCCAAAATCTCTGGGTCCCTTGAGACATCCCACAAGGTGCCCCGAATTTTACTATCTACATCGGTGGGAACATATGTCGCCACAGTCGCATGGTGGCAAGCGATGCACAGTGCGAAGTAGTCCAAATACTGCTTCGCTGTAGGGTTAGCGCAGTTGAATAGTAAGGGCGCGTCACGCAAGATCCGAATGAAACCTAACGGATGATCCCCGGAGTCAATCAATGAACTCGTCGACAATGGGGGTAGGTCACTTTCAGGGATATCGCGAATATAAGGCGCCGTGCTGTCTACCAAAGAAACAAGAGTCTCTGGCGCAATCATGCCTGCAAATCGCGGGGTGGGCTCTGACTTATTCACCTTGGTTCCCTGCAATCGGAGGCACCTATCTGCTTAGTTCCTGCAACATTCTAGCGGCCACCATTTTGCCGTGCCGAACAGCATAATTAGTACCGCGATCCTCTGGATAGATCTGCGCCATGTTGGATAACCACAGCCCTTCAATTGGAGCCTTTACATCGGGGATTAATTTTGAGTAATTTTTTACGATGATAGGTTGGCTGTACTCTGCCCTCCATACCTTGTATCCAATAATTGAGTCCCGCGTCAGGTTTGGGAAGATCTTCTGAACATACGGTAGTGCGTACTCAAAAAACTCTTTTTCAGAGAACTTGTAAAGCTTGTCCGAGGTCGGAAGGTATTTTGATATGTATGCGATCCTCTCCCCACCGTAGTTGGCAGGATCATCGAAATTCGTATGCTCGATGACTCCGACGAACGGATACTCCGCGTCTGCGACATTGAGCCAATATGTCTCTGAAAGGCTGTGCTTGAGCCGCAGAATCAGACAAACATTCCCCAAGTAACGAATCTTTGATGCCTGGCTGACAAAGCTCTCAGGGAGGGTCGGTGTGATACGTAGGAAGAGCGGCAGTGGCAGGGTCGCCAATACTGCGTCTGCTTCGACGAATCCCGAAGGCACCTTTACCCCGGTTATTCGCCCATTTTCGGAACAGATTTCGAGCACTGGCGTCGAGAGCCTAATCTCAACTCCTAATTTCTCCAAAGCAATACGAATCGCCTCGGTAGCTGCACCGAAGCTACCGGTAAAGTAAGCGAGCTGCTCAGCGCCTTTCTTATCACGACTAGAGCCGCGCAGTTTCATCTTATTCCAGAACCAAACAGCCGAAATATTATCGGCTTCAACACCAAATTTTCCCTGCAAAAGAGGCTTCCAAATTACTTCATAACTCTTTCGACCCGCGAGTTTCGAAATCCACTCTGCAGCAGAGATATTTTCAAGTGGCATCCAATCGTTCACTCGACGGGCGATCAACGCCATCACTCCGGTACGAATTCGGTCTATCAGAGGTAGGGGATGAAACCTAAGGAGGTCCATGGGAGATGTTAGTCGAAATGTGGAGTTCGCGAAGTAGAGTCCAGTGTTTGTGTTACTGAACCGGATCTTATCTCCGAGCCCAAGTGCCCGAAGGAAACCTAGGATGTCGGTATCAGAGGAAAACCAGTGATGATAAAATTTCTCAAGCCGTTTGCCGGGTAACAGCTCGAAAGTGCCCGCTAGTCCTCCGATATCGTCGGAAGCCTCAAGAATCGTAACCTTGTGGCCAGCTGTAGCGAGCACATGCGCGGCCGACAGCCCTGTATAGCCTGCGCCCACAATAACAATCCGTCTCATCTTTATGCGGCTCCCCTTACACTGGTCCTTCTCTTGCTCTTATCGAACTTCGGCTGGCCGGATAGCCGCTACAAGCGAACTGTCGTTCCTGCCCCGCTTCACTCGCGTTGCAATCTATCCTGAAAAGCCTTAACTTGCCCAGAATCATTCTGGACACGCTCTATAGTGATTTGCAAAAGTCCGTGCCAGTGAAACTGGCAAGGCTTTTGCCGTAAATCAGTATAGATTATTGTTTTGATTCGCATCCGCGAATCGATAGCGTTTTCCAAAAGCCGGGATTTCGCTAGGGACTTTTGGAAAACGCTCTATGGAACAGCAAGACATCATCAATTGCTTCAATCGTATTTATTACGATGGACCAGACCAGAAAAATCTCTTCACTACTACCACCTGGATGGGCGTTCCAACCTATAAATGTCCGATGGACACCTGGGTATACCAGGAGATCCTGAGCCGAACCAAGCCGGACGTCATTGTAGAGACTGGTGTTCTTTACGGTGGAAGCGCGCTTTATTTGGCGAGTATTTGCGATCTTCTCGGGCATGGCGAAGTGGTCGCCTGCGATATCTCTCTGCAACACGTCTACCAGCAGACGCAAAACCATCCTCGGGTCACGCTACTCGAGGGTGGATCTACCGATCCAGAAACGCTTGAAAAGATTAGAACTGCCTGTCACGGCAAGAGAACAATGGTGATCCTCGATTCAGACCACACTGAGAGGCATGTTCTTGAAGAGTTACGATCCTATGCCCCCCTCGTCTCACCCGGCTGCTACATGATCTGCGAGGATAGCAACATCAACGGCCACCCCGTATATCCAGAGTTCGGCCCTGGGCCCTACGAGGCTATACAGAAGTTTCTTGCTGAAGAGAGCGCATGGAAGGTGGATCCTAATTGCGAGCGCCTACTAGTGACTTTCAATCCTTCTGGATACCTGCTGCGAGCAGAATAGGCCCAGTACACAGCGCCTCATCGTTATAGCCGAGGTACCTAAGAGTGCGTCCACTCATGCTTTAACATGACAACACCCTCGACAATGTAGGGGGTGGCTACGGTGAACTCGCAGGCTGAGTGGTCAAAATCCCACTTTACCGTAGCCCCGCTATCAAATATTCCGGTCTTGAAATAGTACGAGCCTGCAAGGAGATTAAAGTCCTTGTACACCAGCGAGAGCTGGTGAACGCCGGGCGTACAGTTCGGACAAAAGGAATCGATTCGCGTGTTCAAACCACATACATAAAGGTCATCACCTCGAAAGACAGCAGCGCCTAACACTATTCCGTCTGGCAACTGTCGATAGACCTCGTACGTAATTCGAAGTCGGAGTTCACCACCACTCAGAAATGAATGGCAAGGCCCACCGCGAGCGTCCAACACCTCGGCATTGAGTAACTTAGCAAACTGCCCATCTCGGGACTCGTCGGAAACGACTGCCTCTTTGGTGGTCTTGAGCGCCGTCTCAGTCACGTCACTGAACTTCATCAAGTTACGAAGAAAGTCTTCATATCGGTGAACCACGTCAGCGGCCGATCCCGATGCAACCTGTTGCCCCTCGTGTAACCAGATCGCCTTATCACACAGCAGCTTTACTGCCTGGATATCATGGGTCACAAAGAGGATACTCATCCCTTTCGCCCGAAGTTCCCGAATCTTTTGCATGCACTTATGCTGGAACGCCGCATCGCCGACCGAGAGCGCCTCGTCCACCACCAAGAGGTCAGGCTGCACGTGAATCGCCACCGAGAATGCGAGCCGAATATACATTCCGCTTGAGTACGTCTTTACCGGTTGATCAATGAAAGTTCCAATTTCAGCGAACGCCTCGATCTGTGTGAAACGGGCTTCAATCTCCTCTCGAGTGAGGCCCAAGATAGCCGCATTTAAAAATACGTTCTCGCGGCCGGTGTACTCCATGTTAAATCCAGCGCCGAGCTCCAAAAGCGCAGAAGTTCTACCGGAAACTTGGTAGCTGCCCGAACTGGGGGTCAAGATGCCTGTCAGGATCTGAAGAAGAGTGGACTTCCCTGACCCATTCCGCCCCACGATTCCAACACACTCCCCGTGTTGAAGTTCGAAAGTAACGGGCTTCAACGCTTCAAATTCGTAGAAGAATTTTTTCCATCGACCGAGCACAAACTGCTTCAATCGATCCTGGGGCTGCGCGTACACCCGGTACGTCTTCGCTACACCATGCACACGCAAAACGGCAGAATCAGATGACATCAGCGAACCCTTTGCGTGTGAGTCGAAACCACGTAAAGCCTAGCCAAGCAACTACGAGACTCGCACAAAAATACACCATGTAAAGATTCCAGTCGGGAAGTTGCCCCCACAACACTACACGCCTCGAATCTTCTATAACGTAAGTCAACGGATTCAAACGTAACACGGCTTGTAGCACCTCAGGTGCAGCCGATATCGGATAAAAAATTGGGCTCATGTACATCAAGACATTGAGAACTATGGTCGTAATATACCCAATGTCGCGCACAAAGACGCCAAGCGAGGAAAGAAACCAAGACAATCCTGCTATCACAAAAATGAGCGGCACAATTACTAAGGGCCAAAGTACGCAAGTCCAGGGCAACGTTCCGTTTATCAAAAACGATCCGAGAAGTAGAACTATCAAGCTCGTTGCCACATTAAAAACCCCCGACAGGATAGAGATCCAAGGGAGCACCTCGAGTGGAAACGGAATCTTTTTTACGTAGTTTGGATTTCCAAGAATTAGTCCGGGAGCACGGTTCACGCATTCCGAGAAGAAATTAAAGATAATCAATCCACAGAACAGGATGATTGCAAACTCACCCTGAGTCTCAGTTGATAGATTCCACTTGGCTTTGAACACCAATCCGAAAATTGTGGTGTAGATTGCTAACATCAAAAGCGGTGTTATCAAGGACCAGAGCAACCCCAACATCGAGCCGCGGTACCGACTTGTGACCTCTCGTCGAGCCATATGGAATATGAGGCTGCGGTGGTGCCAAAGACTTTTGAACATGGATATTTTGGGTGTCCGTGACTTTACTCTATTGCCGAGCATCGAGGCCTAAACGGCCTAAGACCCAGCTTCCGTCACAATCAGACGTCGATGGCTCACTCTAAATGCCTGAAACGAATGATTAACATTTTCCTCAGACGCCCGCCAAGGCCCTCGCTCGTGTTTTCTTTATTTCGACGGGTATGGTACTTAGCCACTGTTAACCCGTAGACCTATCAACTCTAAACTCGACGAGCCCTATGAGTGATGACCTCCCTTACGACCGTGCCCTCGATCTTGATAACGGCAGCTCCGGCGCCAAGCTCCTAGCGCACATTAAACGGGAGTCAAAAGTTCTTGAGATCGGCCCAGCAACTGGCTTTATGACCCGCTACATGACCGAGCAACTCGGTTGCGTGGTTACCTGTATCGAGTTGATCCCCACGCTAGCTGAGGCTTCTGGGAAATTCTGCCAACGAATGATTGTTGCAAATGTTGAGTCGGTAGACCTCGATGCCGAGCTGGGTGACGAGCGGTTTGACTATGTTATCTTCGCTGATGTCCTCGAACACCTCGTTGACCCTTGGTCGGCCCTTCAACGGGTTAAGAAATTTCTGAGCGTAAACGGGCAGTGCCTCGCTTCTATCCCGAATGTTTCCTATGCAGGGGTCGCACTGGAGCTTCTATCTGGAACGTTCCACTACAGAAAAGAGGGCTCTCTCGACAAAACTCACCTGCGATTCTTCACCCGCGAAACCGTAAAGGCTCTCTTCGAAGAGAGCGGATTCGAAATCGCAGTGTGGGATCGAACTGCGTTATCGCCTTCCTCGAGCGAATTCAAAGCCAATCTACACTCGATACCGGGGCACCTCAGTCACCTAATTCGACTGAATAAAGACTGGGATACCTATCAATTCTTGGTAGTTGCTCCGATGAGTTCCCTAGACAAATCAGAGCAAGAGTCCTCCCGCGCCGAATTCGCCCCAGCCCCGGTCAATCCGCTCTTCAATCTTCGCCAGGTTCAGCTGTTCTGGTCGGCGGGCCAAGGGTTCTCTGAGGCCCACTCTGCCGTCCGTTTTGTCAAGTACTCACACGAGCTTCAAAACCTTGAGATTGATTTAGTTGGCGACGGTCAGCTTGATTTCCTCCGGTTTGATCCAACAGACGTCGAGGAGCTTTTTGACTTTGCGACTCTGGAGGTGCTGCACAACGGGGTGCGAGTGTTCGAGTGGCACTCCGACTCGACCTCACTTACGGATCAAATTCGACCGCGCTTCTACAACGCTGAGGCCTTGACGGGGCTAGAGCAGCCCGTTCAGATAGCACTCAGCGAAGACCCGCAAGTCGTTATCGGTAATTTTAGCCCTCTGGCACTGAACATCTCAGAGCTCAAAGTGAAGATAAGTATTCGGTTCTTTCCGAACCTCGCTGCGGCTGAAATCATCCGACGCCTTGAGGGGAGGGTCGGTGAAGTTGCCTCGCTCTCAAGTGCGCAGACAGAACGATTTCGCGCATTAGAGAGCCAGTATGCTCCTCTCGAGGCGCGGGCAGCACACCTTGAACACCGCCTTGAGGAACAGGCTCAACACGCTCTCACTGAACGCACAGCTCTTGAACTTGCAATGTCCGAAGTACGGTTGGCCGAGCTGGCCGATCTGCGTCGTCAGAAAGACGAGGCGGTGTCGAAGCTCTTAGATGAATGCGCAGAAATGCGCCGGTCCGTTGAAGAGTTAACTCTCCAGCTCAAGGTAAAGGACCAAGCTCTAGAAGAGCAACGAGCTCTACAGTCCAGAACAGATGAGACGGTGCAGACATCCAGAGCTGAAGTGGCTCACCTCCAAGCGGCGCTCGTATCCTGCAAACAGGCAGTTGATGACAGAGAGAGACACATTCAGAATGTGCAGGCCCACATTCACGAGCTGGATGCGCTCAGGGTGCAGGCGAATGATGCTCGGGATGCCGTTTTACGCTCAGTTCCCGGACGAATAATTGCAGGCGTGAGAAGATTGGCGCGAATCGCTAAGGCTCCCTTTCGTCGAGCGAAACAGTTAACGGGGCGCGCTAAGGCTGTTGGTGAACGCCTCAACCAACGCATCAGTCGACTACGCACTGTGCAGCAGCGTGAGGGCCTTTACGGTCTCACCTGGAGAAGAGATGCTCAGAGGGCACTTGAGAATCCTGCTAAGCCTGACGCATATCCATCAATCGAAACAGCTGCGGCTGCGACCACCTATGCGCCGGGACAGCTCGCTTATGAGCCCACAATCTCCATTATCCTTCCGACATACAATTCCATTCCGGCGTTTCTCCGCGCTGCGATCGATTCTGTACTCGCACAAACCTACCCACATTGGGAGCTGTGCGTCGCAGACGATTGTTCAACTGCACCTCACGTGCGCACAATTTTGGAGGAGTATTCAGCGAAAGATCCACGGGTCAGATTGGTTTTTAGACCACAAAACGGCCACATATCCGCGGCCTCGAATAGCGCACTGGAAGTTGCGACCGGAGAGTTCCTGGCATTACTGGATCACGATGACACGCTCATGCCTTTTGCTCTTTTCGAAGTCGCATCACTCCTCAATAAGGAGAGGGCACTCGACATCATTTACTCCAATGAAGATAAGATAGACACTCACGGCAACCGCTCTGAGCCCACCTTCAAGGGAGGCTGGTCACCTGATTACTTCACAGCCTTCATGTACATGGGACACCTTGCTGTCTACCGGGCACAGGTAGTTCGGAAATTAGGCGGGTTTCGAAAAGGTTTTGAAGGGAGCCAGGATTATGACCTTGCTCTCCGCGTCACCGAAAAAACCACTCGGATCGCACACATTCCAAAGGTACTTTACAACTGGCGCATGCACCCCGAGTCCGTTGCACAGAACCTTGATTGCAAGCCGTATGCTTTCGTCTCTGCTCAAAAAGCGTTAACCGAAGCCCTTCGCCGCCGTGGTTTTGCCAATGGAGATATCCACCAGACTCCTTTTAAGGGCCTTTATCGGCCACGCTATCCTTTCAGTCAGGATGCGCGTGTCTCGGTTTTCTTGCTCGCTGACGACAGAAAGTCCGCAGAGGAGTCTATTACCGAACTACGTGCGAAAACTGGGTTTCAACAGATTGAGATCTTGGCACTCTCGCTCACCCCAGCGAAAAGTTTCCAGGTGAGGAAGTTCGGTGACCGAGATGCGATCATCGACGCCCCTAAAGGTAGTACCCTCACCCAGTTCTGGCAGTATGGGTGCAAAGTTTGTTCGAGCCCTGTGGTACTTCTTCTCGACGGTAAACTGACTCCCCACAATCCAGACTGGCTAGAGAGCATGCTCGAGCACGCCTTAAGACCTGAAGTAGGCGCGGTGGGTGCAAAGCTTGTCAGTTTTGA
Source organism: Pseudomonadota bacterium (assembly GCA_043771805.1). Taxonomy (GTDB): domain Bacteria; phylum Bdellovibrionota_C; class UBA2361; order UBA2361; family OMII01; genus JAYVGZ01. Next base: position 2,465 of record JAYVGZ010000624.1, on the reverse strand, counting down.
TGGGTGGGTTCTGCATGCTGGCTACAGTATCATCGACCAAGAATTGTACAGTAATTTCTTCGCCTCGAGGAGCTGTGACGTCGGGTACGCAGCACGACTCGTTGTAACAAACAACGTGAGCGCAGTTTCTAGCCGATGTTTAATGATCCGCCGTGAGGTCCTGGAGAAAACGCAGGCCCTTCGGAGTGAATACAAGAATGTTGAAGCGTTCGAGGCCGACTTAGGTATATCCCTACTCGCTCAGCAAAAGCGCATCCTTACTACTCCTTACGCCCAGCTCATTTTGCAGCACAGCCCATTTAGAAGCCGCGTTGACTTGCGAAAACTCGGCGACGATTTTGTAAAACTCGACACAAAGCACAAACTCTCGTCATTTGTGGATCCCTACTATCCTACAGGATTGACGAGTGGAATCGTCCGAACTGCAGCGTAGTTCACTGTAACAACCGAAGTTCCAGGCAGATGAGATGGATAGGAAAGATCGTTCATTGCAATTGAAAGAAAATCCTCGACGGGTGGCAATCATCATTCCGGTCTATGGAGCTTTTCAGTACACGCTTGCCTGCTTACAATCGGTTATAAAACATACGGAATTACTCCATTCAGCACGAGTGTTTCTCGTCGATGACTGCGCACCGATAGGTGATTTGAAAGCTTACTTAGCTGACAAAATCACGCTCCCCGCCCAGGTAGTAATTTTACGGAACCCGAAGAACCTCGGTTTCGTAGCGAGCTGTAACCGTGCAATCCGTGAATGCCAAGAGGACGACATTCTCCTACTCAATAGCGATACAGAAGTCACCCCGCGATGGCTTGAGAAAATGCGGAAGGCGGCTTACAGCAATGGTGACATCGGGACCGTCACGCCGCTCACTAATAACGGGGTAATCTGCTCTTTTCCGAATTTCTGCGAAGACAACGAACTTCCAGACGGGCTCGACCTCGACGAGTACGCTAACATAGTCGAGGCCGCGGCTATGCCGTACTATCACACACTGCCAACCGCAGTCGGGTTCTGCATGTTTATCAAAAGAGAGGTCATCACTAAAGTTGGTCTTCTGGATGAAGAGAATTTCGGTCAAGGGTACGGGGAGGAGAACGATCTCTGCTGCCGAGCTCAAGCAGCTGGGTACCGCGATATTTTAGACGACTCGACCTTTGTGTATCACAAAGGCAGCATGTCTTTTAAGGAGAGTAAGAAGGAGCTCTGCGAGCGAAATTCTAAAATTCTTGCAGCAAAACATCCCCACTACTTCGGTAATGTGAGTTCATTCTGCGGTGCAAATCCTTTGCGCGAGGTTCGGGAACGGATCTGGGACCACCTCCTCTTGCGTGTTTCGAGAGGTAAGCGAGGCGCTCTTCTTCACATTATCCACAACGGCCCCTACAAGCAGCACTACCATACCCTCGGCGGTACCGAACTGCATGTTCAGGATCTGATCGCGAACTGCCCTGATTTTAATCACTGGAGCATGGTGTGTGATGCTCGAGGTTTCTTCTTAACCGCCCACCTCTACGGCTTTTCGCGCGAGTTTTTTTTCGATGCAAAGCACAATTCGCTCGCCAAGGTCATGACATCAAGAGCATTCGATTTTATTCATGTGCACCATACCCGCGGATTCCCATTCAAAGAGCTCGTAGCTGCGCTAAAAGAGCACGGCAGCTATGTCGTGTCATTGCACGATTTTTTTATGGTGTGCCCGCGAATTAATTTAATGCGCCCTGACCTAACGATGTGTAACGGTCACGAATGCACTTCGACGTGCGGCTACGAAGAGAGTGTGATCACCGAACTCAGAAGTCAGGCGCAGCTACTCTTGTCAAACGCGAAGAGGACGTTCGCATTCTCTCGATCGACCAAGAGCCTCTATTTTAATATCGTCGCTGATGATTCCAATTTTACCGTTAACCCCCACGGTCTTCTCCACAAATCCACTGAAGAGGCTCTGGAAAGGCATATACAATCCGGCCCTGCACGACCAGGGAAGGATTCTCCGCTGAAGATCCTAGTTCTTGGGCACGTAGCGCCTCACAAGGGCTCGCGTTTGTTGGCTGAGTTGAGCACGGTGAAGCAACTAGGTAATGGTACTCCCCTTGAGTGGCATCTTTTGGGTAAGTTTCACGGTGCCGGTGAGCCTGAGTTCATTGAGCACGGCGAGTACACCCGTGAGGAGGTTACGGAAAAAATCACAGAGATCAATCCACACCTCTCAGTAATGCTTGCGGTGTGCCCTGAAACTTACTCGCTCTCGGTAGATGAGACACTGAATGCAGGAGTCCCCGTTCTTTCATCCCCTTTTGGCGCCCCTGCAGAGCGCATTAGGGCGAGTGGAGCAGGCTGGGTAGTGCCAGTGGTGAGTAAGGACGCAGTCCTCGATATCCTTACCAGGGTTAGCGAGAACTGGATGGACTACTGTATCGTTCGTCACAACGTGCGCCGCGCGGTCGTATTGAGTGTAGTGGAG
>JAYVGZ010000623.1:0-5816 GCA_043771805.1 Pseudomonadota bacterium | reverse complement strand
CGAGCGATCAGCTCGTTGTCGAAGAAACGTTCGCCTGACTGCAAAAATTGTTCGCGTAACACCTTTGATTTGTGAACAAAAATATACCCGTGAACGGATACCGGATACGCAAATACCCCTAAATTGCCGCAATCACCGCGCTTGGGAGAGGCTTTCTCCTTAGTAGATCGCTGTAACAGATCTGGCTCAGGAATTAATCGATCTTCCTAGTCCCCGGTCCCCTTATTGTTTTGATTCGCATCCGCGAATCGACCTCTGAGGGGTATGGTCGCGCGGCGTATTTTACAACCGGTGCCTGAACGGCTAGGTTTCTCAAGCGGGGTATCGCCAGCTTCGGATGCCGCTTCTGCGTACATTTTTCCCAGCTTCGAGATAGGGCAAGCCATTGGTTGAAGTTGTACACCGGCAGCGTTCGATAGCGACGTCTCGCCGTCCCTAGTGCGAACACCTCGTCATTTCAAAAGGTTCTCGTTCAATCAACGCGTAACTTCCGTCAAGATTTATGGCAAGCTACACTGACAGAATTTTCAAAGTACTCTCCATGTCCCCAACGCCAACCGAAGCAATTCACCGTTCTGATTATCGCCCCCCGAACTACTTCGTACCGGAGGTGCTCCTAGAATTTCGACTGGACGAGGAGTGTACCCGAGTTCGTTCGGAGATAAAGGTTACACGTAACCCAAATGTGGAAGGCACTCCTGATTTAGTTCTTGAGGGGAAGAATCTGACCTTGATAGCTGTTCATGTTGAGGGTCGCACCCTTGTGGCCTCAGACTACGCCCTCACCGCAACATCACTTACAATACCGGGGGTGCCAGAGTCGTTTACAGTGGTGATTGAGACTGAGCTATCCCCCGCCGCAAATAAATCAGGAGAGGGCCTCTACATCTCAGACGGTGCATTCTGTACCCAGATGGAGGCAGAGGGTTTCCGAACGGTAACGTTCTTTCCGGATCGGCCTGATGTAATGAGCAGCTATACGACTCGAATCGTTGCAAAGAAAGCGAAGTACCCGGTGCTTCTCTCAAATGGTAATAAGATAGAATCGGGTGATAGCGAGAACGGTTTTCACTTCGTGACATGGCACGACCCATTCGTAAAGCCATGTTATCTCTTCGCTCTCGTTGCGGGGGATCTGGCAAGAGTATCCGACTCATTCGTCACTCGAAGCGGGCGCACCGTACAATTAGAGATTTATGTCGAGCACGGAAATGAGGGGAAGTGTGGTCATGCCATGCAGAGCCTTAAGCAGTCGATGAAGTGGGATGAGGATGTCTTTGGATTAGAGTACGACCTCGACCTCTTTATGATAGTCGCCGTCAGCTCTTTTAATATGGGGGCGATGGAGAACAAAGGGCTCAATATCTTCAACTCGCAACTGGTTCTCGCTGACCCACAATCTGCCACCGACCTCGACTATGAGCGTATTCAGTCGGTAATAGCGCACGAATACTTCCACAATTGGACCGGTAATAGAGTAACAGTTCGTGACTGGTTTCAACTAACTCTGAAAGAGGGACTCACAGTTTTTCGTGACCAAGAGTTTTCCGCCGATATGAACTCTCGAGCCTTGAAGCGGATTATGGATGTAAGGCTTTTAAGAGAACGACAGTTCTCTGAGGATGCTGGGCCGAATGCGCATCCGATTCGCCCAGAGTCGTATATCGAGATCAACAACTTCTATACCCCTACCGTCTATGAGAAAGGGGCTGAAGTTATACGCATGATTCACACCTTGATCGGCGAAGAGCGTTTCCGGGCCGGGATATCGAAATATTTCGAGTTGTATGATGGCCAAGCCGTGTGCGTAGAAGATTTTATCGACGCGATGGCAATCGTTTCACTGCGCGATTTTTCGCAGTTCATGCGGTGGTACACGCAAGCGAAAACGCCAGTGTGTTATGTGAGCACTCAATACGACGCAGGTGCCAAGGTGCTCGCTCTTACGATCGAGCAACACTGTGTGCCGAGCGCGGAATGTAGCGAAAAACATCCATTCCACCTTCCGTTCTCGATTGGTTTGGTATCCCCAAAAGGGGTCGATCTCTCGTTACGCCTTGAAGGAGAGAATACTGCTGAAGCCAAGACCACCCGTGTCCTTGAGCTCCGCGAACGTCGAGAGGTGTTCTCATTTTGCGATATAGAAGAAGGAGCAGTGCCGTCGCTTCTGCGGAATTTTTCGGCTCCCGTAATAGTGGAATACGAATACACCGCGGAACAGCTTCAGTTCCTTATTCAGCACGACTCTAACCTCTTCAGCCGTTTCGAGGCAGTGCAGCGACTAGTGCTCTCAACTCTTCGCGCCATGACCGAAGAGTGTAGTCGAGGGAGGGAGCCTACCGCTGACACCGCTATCGTAGCAGCGTTTGGGAGATTTTTTACGGATGTAACGATCGATTGTGCGTTCGCGGCTGAAACTCTTACGCTCCCCTCAGATTCCTTGATCCTCTCCACACGTGCTACGGTGGACTACGATGCAGCGTCAAAAGCCACTGAGACATTTAAACAGGCGGTTGCGTCTCAGTACTTCGAGGAGATCTGTGCTCGTTATGACGAACTCTCAAACGGTGGTCCCTATGAGTTTGCGCCGGGAGCGGTGGGGGCTCGAGCTCTCCGCAACGTGTGCCTATCTTACCTGGCGTCCCTGCAGGGCGATTCAGTTGCGCTTCTAGCTCTTCAGCAGATGAGGGCGACTACAAATATGACAGATGAGGAGGAAGCACTGAAAGTGCTGTGCCATTTTTCAGGAGAGATCAGCGAAGAGGGCATCGCTCTGTTTGCCTCGAAATGGAGAAGGGATTCGCTTGTAATGAATAAGTGGTTCGGTGCTCAAGCATCGTCGCGCAGCCCGACGACTCTGAGCCGGATACAACGGCTAGAGAAGGACCCGTCATTCGATAAAACGAACCCGAATAAATTGCGGGCGCTTTTTCGGCGGTTCACGCGTAACGGTCCGCGCTTTCATGATGCATCTGGGAGCGGGTACCGTTTCATCGCGGATAAGATTATCGAGATCGATACCTTTAATCCTCAGATTGCAGCGGGATTTGCGAAGGAGTTCAATGAATTCGGAAGGCTTGATGAAAAACGGCGTGCTTTGGCGTACGGTGAGCTGCAGCGGGTGCTTGTGGTAAATGGGCTTTCGGCGGATGTGTTAGAGATTGTTTCTAAGACGGTGAATGCATAAGGCGGATGGGTCGGACGCTTTGTTGGTTCTCCAAAAACTACTTCCTAATCTCGACCATACCAGCCGGATCAAGCGCAGCCTCCCACATCCTCACGTACGGCCCGTCAAGGTCGGTTATCGATGCCCCATTCGCCTCTAGGAGCGCAATACCTTGCGCCACTCGATGAAACTGTTCGTGGGCTAGAAGGAGCTCGCCTCTACGTCGGAGACTCTCTGCATACTCAAACCGCAGACGAAGGGCGTCCGGAAAAATCGCGACAAGCGGCGACAAAAATTCGGGTACTACGCCAGAGTGAGGTCTGAAAGCCTCGACAACACCGCGTTGATAAAAATCGCAGAAGATTCTGGCCTCTTTTGTCAGCCGATCGATTATAAACGGCCAGACACTACGCTGAAAATCCGCTGATTCGACTACTCGTGCGGCTAAGAGATCCGCTCGAAGATCCAAAGGGAATCTATTTCGGAATCGCGTTACGGCCTCAAGGAATGCGTCGGACTTGCGCGTTCCTAAAATCTTAATCTCGGCTAGGGCGAGATCCGCTTGAGCTTCATTGTGGTCTAAGCCACCGCGAATGCATGCAAGAGCCGCATCATCTTTCCCGAGCGTTAAGTGCTCTTGGGCTGTAAGGAGGGTCTGCTTCGATTGGGCAGCAACCTCGGCGGTTCCATTTATTTCATGGTAGCCGGCACAGTAAGTCCAGCGCTGTTCTTGTGGCTCAGGAGGGAGGAATGACTGATATACAAGACGGCGTTCATGATCGACTGGGCCCACCCGGCGAGAAGCCACGTAGTCGTGGCACCGAGAAACGGCTGGGGCGATAAGCTCGGGTGATTTTAAAAAGTTGCTCACTGTGGAGGCAAGTTCGGCCCACGAACGGTACGTCGGGGCTCCGGTCTCGTTAATAAATTCACTGTAGGGAAGTGCATCCGGAAGAATAGGGAGCACCCCCAAACCTGCCATCTCAACAGCTTTGATATCGCTTCTGCACCGGTTGTAATCTGATTCAAGAAGCGGCACGACGCCTAGCTGCACGGGGGCAAGAAAAGAGTAGTACTGCTGCATTGAGCCCCAGGGGGTGAAGCGCAGTTGCGACTTTAGTCTTCCTGGGTCGGGAGTAATGCAGGTGAGGTCAAGGAGCGCTTCGTTTCCCATTAGGTGTAGCTCCGAGGCAGGGTATAGCTTGAGAATTCGCCATAGGGCTGGGAGCGCGCTTAGAAAATCAGCGAGGTGTCCAAAAGAGCCTCCCCAGCCCACAGAGACGTCTTTTGTCTTTCTCTGCAGTTGACTCCTTAGAGGGTCAGGCGGTGTTGGGAGGTGGTTTCTTAGTGTTGTGAATTTCTGATCAGGCACCCGCTCCGTCAAAGCAGCGCGTAACCCGGGGCCAGTGACGATTACGCCATCTGCTATGCGCATAAACTCTTCGTATGCCTGCCACACGATCGGTGATGACCATTCTTTGACTACCGGTGACCATGCTGCAGGTGCGTAGAAGTTGTCATTGTATTCGACGAGCGTCTTTAATCCCCGCGATCGTCTACGGTGGAGAATGGGGAGGAGGTCGATATCCCTACTCTGATACAACACGAGCAGGTCAACATCTTCAGCAAGAGCTAATCGCTCTTGGCTTCGGGCATCAAGGTTAACGATGCTCCAACCAGTTTGCTTGGCAAGCTGGTCGCCCGGCCACCGCATGCGGTAGTAGCTGTCGCCAGTATCATCAAGGTACACAAGTTGGAGGACTGAGTAAGTCGGCATTTTTTAAACGGGTGAATTGCACCCATAAAGAGTCTGGATAGGCGGTAAGTGGCGCGAGAGCTTTTGGCCATCACGCGTTGCTTCGAAAAGCGCAGTAGTTTTTCCTACGGTCATTTATCCTTTCTGGGTGGTTGTGGTCGGCACTTTCGGAACGCCAACTGACCCTGTCAGGGTTTAACATGCTGAGGCTTTAAGGGCCCGAAATCGTCTGATGCAATTCTTATACGGCTTCGACTATCATCGAGCTATGGCTAAAAAACTGTTAGCAGAGATTCTCGAGTTGACTGTTCCTGAGAGAATTCAGTTGGTCCACGATATATGGGACAGCATCGCCCAGGTGCCTGAATTACGTGCGCTCGCTGATGAGCAGAAACAGGAGCCTCGCCCGCGGCTGGCCCACTACAGGTCACCCTGGATCAAGACTTTCCTGGGAGGACCTAAAACAAAAAATAGGTCTATAACCCTAAAAACGGCAGTTGCGGTTCGCGCAGCGGCGCAGATGACTGAAAGCGCTGCGGCTTTTCTGTTTTCCGTACTCACCCTGACGGTGCCAGGGTTCCGTGCGAAAAACAGAAAATCCTTTGCGCTTTCAGTTATCTGCACCACTGTACTCTCCTTAACTGCCGTTTTTAGGATAATTCGATATGAAGCGGCCGCAGAGAACTCCCGCAGGAGTGGTCGACGCTACAACTTTAACGGAACTTTAACGGAACTTTAACGGCAGAATAGAGATATGTCACAGCAAAAAAGTGGTCTTGGATGCTTCGCCTACGGGTGCCTTATCTCGATAGTCCTTGCGCTTGTGATAGCGATTGGGCTTTACTTTTACATATCGAGCAGCTTTCGAAGTGCCTTGGAGACCTACACTTCGGC
>JAYVGZ010000622.1:0-2776 GCA_043771805.1 Pseudomonadota bacterium | reverse complement strand
GTGAGGTGGACCCCGAAAACTGGACAGGTAGGTAAGTTAGCTTTTGGGGGTGTGGCAATGCAAGGATGGAGCAATGTCACCAATAAGAAAGCAGCATGGAAGCAAGGTAAAGGCGCGGATAGCGCTTGAGGCAACCGCCAACAACGAGACACTGGGAGAGATAGCGAGGAGGCACAGTGTGCACCCTATCCAGGTTGGCAAGTGGCGTAAGGAGCTTGTAGAGCGTGCACATGAGCTGTTTACGGACGGTCGGAGGCGCGGCGCTGATGAACAGTCCGAAGCCGTCGAGGCTCTGTATGAACAGATCGGGCGCCTAAAGGTCGAGAACGACTTTCTTAAAAAAAAATCTGGTCTTGGGAACTGACGAAAAGCGCGCGGCGGTCGAGGCTGGTCATAAACATCTCTCGATTGCTGCGCAATGTACTCTTCTCGGCTTGTCCCGCTCTGGCTACTACTACGAGCCAATTCCTGAGTCGGTATTCAATCTGTCCGTCATGCGCCAGATAGATGAGCTCTCAACCAAGCATCCGTTTTACGGTAGTCGACAAATGCGCGACGCGCTGTGGCGGGACGGATGCGATGTCAATCGGAAGCGCGTGCAGCGCCTGATGCGACTCATGGGCATAGAAGCCATATATTGCAGGCCAAATACATCACTCCCCAACCTGCAGCACCGGATATTCCCGTACCTGCTGCGCGGGGTACCAATCACCAAGGTCAACCAGGTGTGGAGTATCGACATCACCTACATTCGAATGCGAGATGGATTCTTATACCTGGTCGCAGTCATTGATTGGTTTAGTCGATTTGTCCTGTCTTGGGAGCTTTCCAACAGCATGTCAGTCGACTTTTGTGTTGAGGCGCTCATCTTGGCATTGGACCACGGCACACCCGAGATTTTTAATTCGGACCAAGGCGCGCAGTTCACCGCCGAGGAGTTCGTAGACGAGCTACTATCGAGAAAAATAAGAGTTAGCATGGACGGGATAGGGAGAGCGATCGATAACGTCTGGATCGAGCGCCTATGGCGCTCAGTAAAGTATGAAGAGGTCTATCTCAAGGATTATTCATCTGGACGGGACGCTAAGATCGGGCTCAAGGAATATTTCAGGTTCTATAATCACGACAGGCCCCACTCTAGCCTTGACCGCATGACCCCAGCAGAGGTATTCCTCGCAGCATAACAGAGCGGAGTTATCCACACCTGTGGATTCTCCCCCCGCACCCCCCTCTAAGACGACTACTACCTTACTTATCCACAGGGGAATTTAGTACAGGGAAAGGGGTCCACCTCAGTTCCCACGGTTGAATTTTATTTGGGTGCTACCAATATTCAAATGGCAGAACCACTAGGGTGAAGCAAGAAGTTCTATCTCCAGTGTGGCAGATCACACTTCCCGAACCCGTAAGCGCAGAAACTCTGGATCCATCGCCATGGTCGCCACTACGTGGCGACCATGGCCCACACCACGAACCTACCCCACGACGGAGACCCTTAGGCAGCCGTTCATTATGGAGTGCCAGCATCTTACTCTGCTTAAGTAGGTACGTCTGCAAAAATTTTCTGACCAAGGATCAATAATAATCACGCCTACGGCGTTCCAATGGGACGCCCCTCCAAAGGAGGGGACAAGCTTCCAATGGCCAAGGATCAAGTTTTTAACTTCCGGGCGAGGGCACGACCAGCAAGGGCAGGGCCGCAGACGACGCTGACAACGAGGCCATCGTCGACCCGCATGCCGAAAGCATTAAAGATGCCAACACAAACGCGGCCGGGGCCACCAGAAGCATTTAGCTCCGCTGTCCTAAGGTAACAAGCTTCAAACAGGCGTGGACCCCCGTTAACCAGATCATTCAGTAACGCTGCTGTCATTACCTCTACTGCCTTAGCTTCTCGGTACTCTGTGTAGTGCGTGTCGTGCACCGCTTGCTGTGCCGCAACATCCTTACTTCTAAAGTGCTTCTCTGCTGGCACATTAGCTGGATCGGGATCTCGCTTTGGAATTAAGACCCACTCGCTCTCTACTTGCGGTTCTTGCGCCCAGTCCTGGGTCTTCCAGCCATTCGCCCAATCTTGACCATCATAGATCAACTTATCCCCTGACCCCTTCTTTGTAGAACACAGCTCATCAAGCTTAAGAGGCGTATACGCCTCCCCGTTCACCGTCTTCGGTTTTAGCATCAGGATATGGGTGTCCTTTATCTTCTCTCCAGGATGCAGCGGGCTATCTTGGTTAAGAAACGCTGTGATCTCCTTAGGCAACGGCGGCACTACCCCAACATCTACCTGGAACGCCTGCTTCCACTGCGCGGGGCCAAAAAAATTCTTCCCTAACTCCCGCGATATCTCAGTAATGCTCGAACCAAGCTGAACCTTATCAGGATTACTTCGTCCACTCGTCCGTACATGCCTAAAAAGCTCCCGTACTGCTTCCTTAGACTCCCGGCTCCTAAACTGCCCAACTAAAAGTGACTCTACTGCCCCTTGAATAGACAAATTGATATCACTACTATGGAACACCTCCATATGGTGCAAAATCCGCCCAAAATCTCGCGTAAACGTAAACGATAACGGCTGTGGCTGACCTTGCGATAGCTCGCTCTTGCGCTGCTCTAGATTCTCGTATGCTACTACAAGCTTATCCATCAGCGCCCCCCACTCTGCGTGCTGCGCTAGCTCACCAGGCGCCCTCTTCGCTATCGCTAACTTATCCTCTCTCGATAGCTCCTCTTCGTACTTCTTGTAGATCACACGAGACAATACCGCAGGGTCTAG
>JAYVGZ010000621.1:0-5169 GCA_043771805.1 Pseudomonadota bacterium | reverse complement strand
GATAATCGCCGATAGTGGTTGCCCCAACTGGTGAGCAGCAGTACCCGCAAGCTGTCCCACAACCAGCTGCCGCTCTTGCTCGATCAGCCGTTCCTGCATCCTATGAAGCTCTGAATTGGTCTCCTGAAGGCGCACATTTAAATCGCGAACCCGGAGCAGCGCTTTAACACGTGCCTGAAGCTCCTGGTAATTAAACGGCTTCGTGAGGTAATCGTCTACCCCTTCCTCAAGCGCCGACACTTTATCTTGTACGGTATCGCGGGCAGTAAGCATCAAGACTGGGACATACTGACCTCCCGGTTGTCGTTTGAGCCGTTGGCACACTTCAAGGCCTGTAAGGCCCGGCATCATGTAATCCACGATCGCCAAGTCAGGCATCTGCTCACTGCAAGCTTGCACCGCCCCAAATCCATCCGCGACAACTATCGGTACATGTCCGAGGATCGAAATTACACTGGAAACTATGACGCGAGTATCTGCATCATCGTCAGCGATAAGGACCCTCTTTCCGGAAAATTCGCTCTCTTCGGTTGCCATTCAAAAAGTTAGGATTCCTCCCCTCATCGAATCGGCGTAAAGATTCACTCATCCCTTGCGAGTAGTGCCCAGAGACTCCAAAAGCTCGTTTTTTAGCACGGGGTCGGTATCAACCAGCATCTCTAAAAACTCTCGCATTTCGCACTTTTCGGACTCACTTTCTCCCAGATATCCAACTAAGCTCTCAATGAGGGGGCCGACACCCTTGACCGGGGACGCCTTCACCTGGGCGTGAACCGAGGCAGAGAGCGCCTGAGCTGCAGCAGAGATCGTGCTGCTGTCTTCCTTGCCCGCGGGTGATGCCTCTCGAAGCTCTAAAGAACCGGTGCGGGAGTATGTATCCTGCAGTAATTTCTCATTTTTTGTCGCTTTCTTTACCATTGGTCCCCCACTTGCTGCCCGGAATGCGGCCGACGCTGCATTGTCGTGGCACCCGCCACCTTTGTTATGTTATCCGCAATAACTCCGTTACCTGAAAGAGCTGCTGCTTTTCGTAGTTCATGCTCGACCTCGCTGATATTTGAACCTAAACCGTACAAAACGGCAGCATAATTGTTCCGTGCCGAGGTATTACCGGGGAGTGTTTCAAACAACATCTCGTAAACTTCTCGGGCTCGCGGCATATCTCCCGTGACATCGTACAGCAGGGCCAAGTTACCCAGTGCTTCATCATACGTGCGATCCATCTCATATGCGCTTACGAAAAACTTCTCCGCGCTCACATAGTCGCCCGACATCATTGCTACGCAACCCCGACCATCAACAGCTGAAGCAAGCGGTGCTAAATCAGCTGCCATAGAAAACGAGGCATCCGCCTCTATCAATCGCCGGGCCCGCAGCAAATGAGTCCCGTCATCCACGAGCCGAAGCGCCTGTTGATACCTCCCCTCGGGGATTGCGGGGGACAGCGTACATCCAACAGAACCCGAAAAAACAACAACCGCTGCGGCAGGTATCCCTATGAGCCTACCCCACCAACCCCTCCATGAGGCACAATCTTTCTTGCTCATCATTGACCTCCATACACTCAATAACTTCGACTTTAAACCCCGGTGCTATCTCTTCATGCGCGATCACCACCACTAGGATACCCTTTGCTCGTAACAGATCACGAACGTACGCCCGCGCCCTCTTGGTCGCCACTACAACGACTCCGTCGCCTCCATGCGCCTCGACTCCCTTTGCTATCCTCTCCACAAGTTGGGCGTCGGCGAGGCTCTCTGTCTCTTCAGCTTTCGCCAAAACGAGGTCCAGTAGTGGATCGAGTGCGATGGCTCGAATTACCTTGTTCACCGCCACCTGCCGACTAATGACAAGCCGTAGCGCAACACGCACCTCCGCCAACAAACCCCGGTCATTCGTTCGAGCGCCACATTCCGCAACCGTCTGCAGAACGACGTCGAGATGACGGATTGTAATCTGCTCGCGAAGAAGCGCCCGTAGTAAGCTCGTGCACTGGGTAAGAGTTAGTGTATTTGGCACAACACTCGAAACCAGATCCGGCGCCTGCCTCTCGACATAATCGAGCGCTCTGCGTGTAATCGCATCATCGATGAGCTCAACACGGAATTGCTCGACGACTATCCGTAGATCGCGCTCAATTCGCTGCCAAAGGTCAGCCTCTTCGAGGCCTTTGCATGAGACCAAAACCTCCATCCCCCGCACCAATATTCGATACTCCCCAGCACTCTCTTTCCATAAACACATCCCGGGGCGCTCCAATACGATCCCCCACCGCAAAAAAACAAAGTCGCGAAACTGCTCTAGCGACTCTGACAGCTGAGCCAGAGATGGTAGCGAGGCGACAAGCTCTTGATTCACCTCAATTTGCACGGTCTGCGCCAGAGAAGGCTCGAAGCTCATTTGTTCGGCCGACTGCTCCGACTCCGGCGTTTCCCCTCGGTACAGAAGGGACCCTATCAATAAACCACTGAGACTCAGCAGAGCGAGATGCGGCATTCCGGGAAGCATACCCAAAAGGAGTGCCGCGCCCGCAACGAAACCCCGCGCCACTGTAAATTGTAGTACTTGGCTCAGCAGGTCTGCTGCCAGCGAAGAATTTTCGTCCACCTGAACACGTGTGACGACAAGCCCAGCGGCCACAGAGTTAAGGAGCGATGGAATCTGAGAAAGCAACCCGTCACCGATCGTAAGTACTGTGTACTTACGTAACGCCACGTCAATCTCCAGCCCCTGGAGAGCCACTCCAATCAGTAGACCCCCACAGATATTAACGAATGTAATAATGAGGCCTGCTATGGCGTCACCTTTTACGAACTTCATTGCTCCATCGAGCGCCCCATAAAAGCGCGACTCGGTCTGAATCTCTGCGCGCTTTTTTCGACCGTTTGCAGGATCGAGCGAACCGCTGCGAATATCTGCGTCGAGGGACATCTGCTTCCCTGGCAGCGCGTCGAGGGTGAAGCGGGCCGCAACTTCAGCAACTCGCTCGGAACCCTTTGCTACCACCACGAACTGCACCATTGTTATGAGCAGAAACAGCACAATTCCGACAATCAAGTTTCCTTGGATGACGACCGAGCCGAAAGCTTCGACCGCTTTACCCGCGTGTCCACTGCTGAGCACTGCTCGCGTCGTGGCCAAATTGAGCGCGAGCCGAAACAACGTCGCAATGAGTAAGAGAGACGGCAGTGCTGCAATCTTAAGCGGATCCTTCACCTGCAACGCCCCAATCACGAGGAGGAGTGCGAAGAGAAGATTCGAAACCAGGAGAACATCAAGCACGGCTGATGGTAGCGGAATGATCATGCACCCCACTATCATCATCAGTCCTATCGGAACCACTAACTCTTTTGAGCTCAAAGCTGCTCTCACGGTGCCCCTCATTTCTCGATTTCGGCCCCTATTCTAAATCCGATCGGCCATTCCTGATTCAAAGCCTGGGGAGCAAGCACTGCACCCCAGGCTGTTCTCAATAACCTATCCGACTCGCATATTTCGAATCGGTGCCATCTCTATTTCATGTTCCGATTTACTGATGTTCGACTGCATCGTGACAGTCTGCATAATGAGCTGAATTTGAGTCTGCTGATCTAGTAGATCGGCGAACTGACTAGCCGAGCCAAGAGCACCCCCTGTAGTTGCGCCGAGCACCGTTCCGGTCGCACTCGATAGGGTGGATGCCAACACTTGGCCCCACTGTCCTGCAGAATTTCGAGGCTCGGGGGGCTGCCGGACTAGACCCGAATCCTGATTCTGAATTCCCCACGAACCATCAGAGGCAAAACGAACGCTATCGATTAAAGACATAAGGTTCTCCCATAAGAATGCGGTGCCTTACGCGCACCACATGATATTCGTCGGCCCGCGGTAAAAGTTTCGTGTCGTATCCAAAAACTTGAACTTTATGGCTATTCAGCGTCGAGAATCTCGACAACGCGCAGCACTAGATCCCTCTCACGTACAGAGAGCTCCCCCATTGCAAACGCGGCATCCCCTATTCGTAAGCTACACGTCAAAGTCTGCGGTCGAGAAAGCTCAATCGAACTTCCTACCCGCAAAGCAAAAAGATCGGCAACTGCCAGTTCGATCGAACCGATCTCCACCTGTATCGCAATTCGATCGACTATCTCTTCAACGCCTTCTCCGCCCGATGAATTAAGCTTCACCACCTCCATATTGATTCCTCCACATTCCATTATCTTCATTACTCCTGAAATCCGAAGGCTCCGACAAGTAACGGGGAGCTCAGGACCAAGCGAAAGCTCCTGGCCCATACAAAGCGAATTTGAAACCGAAATCGTACTGTAAACACCGAACCGTCCTCGCGGAGCCGCCCTTGAAATGGCACTTGAAATGGCACTTGAAATGGCACCGCTCGAATCAACCAGCGGTAGTCCATCTGGTAGCTCACCCTGCACCGCCATCCAGATCGCTTGGGCGCACCCCCCGAATTGAAAGAAAGTCCACCCATCTTCAAGAACATCTACGTTTATCAACTCACAGGGGGGCCACGCTTTTTTGACTATAGCATTCTGAACCGTCTGAATTACTCGAAGCCGGTGGAGTGCAAGGGAAATGCGAGATCTGCCGATGACGCTCTTTGGAAACCAAACGCCGAGAGACCACTTCTCTGCGGTAAAAACTATCCAGTCGCTGGAAGGGGGTTGAGCTGTGAAATCTTGCTGGGGTCTGGGCAACGGCGTCCCGCCGGCGACAACTTGCAAGAGCGCGAGCATCTTCTGCTCAAGCTTTCGGTTCTCAGCAAGCGCTAGGGGCGCTGTGGGAATTAATCTTGAGGACTGCATATGCAGTGGCACTCCTTCACGTCGGGCTGGAGAGCTTTAAGGCAGATCCAGGTAGCGTCAAATGGCGGCAGTTCGCTTAATTTCTGGAAGGCCGCAAACATGCGCTGGGCTGACATCCGTTCAATGGGTAGGAGAAGCACGTCAACTTCTTCCAAAAATGCGGCTGCTAAAAGCTCCTTTTCAAGCCCTAAGCAATCGTCAAAAACGCCGCGTTCGTCCAAGTTCTCGGTGGAAGCGGCCACTTCCGTATCAGCTTGACGATCTCTATTTCCCATCGTTAGCTCCTCTCAAGATCCTTAGGCCTCGTGGTCCACAACACGCCCCAGTGCGAAGGGGCTTCGTATGCTCTTTGCCTTTCGTCTAG
>JAYVGZ010000620.1:0-4212 GCA_043771805.1 Pseudomonadota bacterium | reverse complement strand
GGGCCCCTGAGTGGTTCAGGGCCCTTCAGCTTGGGGAAAAGGAGGCTCACCCCTCCTTTTCCCTACACTTTTTTACGCTTCGACGGTTGAGTTTTTGGGATGTAGAGTTGTTTTATGGTCTCTCCAAGTGATGCTCATGGTTACGGTGATGCAAGGTCTTTTGCACCGCATATTCAAATGTTGAGCTTTAGCGCTCAGTCTGCGTTGGACCTAGGCTTAAAGTCGGAGTCTGAGTTGTTAGAGTGTGCCCTCTCGGTGCTTCACCACAACAAGATTTCCCTTCAGTCTGTTAGTAAACCTCCCACTGAAGCGGAATCTCTGCTCTCCGCCTATGGACTCCCTTGGGGTAGAATAGTGCACGTTGTTGACAATGGGCCCTTCGGCCGGGAATCTTCGATCATAGCGTCTGTGGTCTCCGTCGATGTCCGAGATGGGGCGCACCTCCCGTTCGTGATACCAGAACCCGGCTCCGATGGAGTGGGCGAGGCCTTTCGCGAAGCCGTACAAAAAGCTGCCAAGAGGGACTTCGGCTTTACGGTTGAGGATCGGTTCGCTGAAATTGATGGGGAGCGTGCGGAGAGGGCAGCACAATTTAGACGAACACGGAATGCTATCGGCCTTTACCTGATTGCTGGCGTATCTATATCCATTGGGACTGCAGCCTTCGTAGGTTCGGGCCCTCTTGTTGAGCGGTTGTTGCGTTCTCAGGATGAAGACCCTGTCATTGCCCTCAATAGGCATGTTGCCGATCGAGGACCCCGGCAGGTTGCAATGGCGTTACAGGTCGACCGCTTAATTCAAAATGACCCTGACCAGGCGCGTACATTTCTCTCCAGGCTCTCACCTGGGCACTACGACTCATTAGCGAAATACGCAGCATTGGGAGAGATATCCGAACCGGACGCCTTGCTCCTCGTACAGGTATTGCACCGTCTAGCTCAACTCGAACTCTCATTCGAAAAAGCTTCTAAAGAACAACCAGGTGCAAGAGCAGCCTTTGAAAGACGTTTCAACTTGATTTTCCACGATTCCCCTTACCGGGAGGTGAGGTACGAAGTGGCAGATATCCTCAAACGGCTTTAATTGCCGGTGTGGAATTTAGCGAAAAGGTGATATTTATTCTCACCGCACAATAGTACGCCGCTTAAGGCGTGCAATCTCACCCGCCAACTGCCCCGGCGAGAACGGCTTCGGAAGAAACCCATCAGCCCCGAGCGCAGCTGACTCCTCGATATCAGCCGCGGTTGCGTGACCAGACATTAGGATAAAGGGAATATGACTCCCGGTAGCTCGAACTGCGGACAGAACATCAAGGCCCGACATCCCTGGCATTCGTAAATCGCACAGAATCGCATCCCATCGCTCCCCGCTGAGGATTGATTCCGTCAGGTGTGTGACACCCTCGCCCGGTTTGTTGCACGGCTTGACGGTGCATTTGAGCGCCTGCAGCACCAGACTTAACGCTCGAAGCACCCCGGGCTCATCGTCAATCAAGATAACCCGTGTACCCGCGAGCTGCTCAAGCTCGGAGGGACCAGAGGGAACACCGTGAGGCGCAAGGCTTGGTCGGTCGAGAGAGTTACCATTCATAGTCTTTTGATGCCGCAAACCCTTTACCGTCGCGCGGTTGCGTGTTGGAATCTGCATTATGGCGCTCCCCGTAAATAAAAGTGACCTTCCCCCCATGATGCTCCAGTATGTGGAGTACAAGGAGCGCTACACCGATGCTGTTCTCTTCTTCCAGGTTGGTGATTTCTTTGAGCTCTTCTTTGATGATGCCGTAACGGTAGCTCGTGCCCTTAACCTGACACTTACTTCCCGAGACAAGAACAACCCGAATCCCATTCCAATGTGCGGAATTCCGCTGTCGGTTCTCGATAGTTACGTCGATCGCTTACTACCACTCGGACACTCAGTCGCAATCGTGACACAAACCGGCTCGGGGCAGGGAGTCGGTAGGGCCCTCGAGCGGTTCGTTACCCCTGGAATGAGGCTGTTTAGCAGTGTCGCCTCCGATCCAACTGAGAGCTTGATCTCAGCGGTGGCCGTTGAAAACGGAGAGCGGGGTGCAGCAATTGCGTTCTGTGACCCTCAAACAGGGGTTGTTTCAGTTAGGGAGGCTCTTGATGTAGCTGCCTTACCCCAAGATTTAAGTAATTTGATGGTCCGCGAAGTCATTGTGCCGCGGTCCTCCTTCGATCAAAAAATCGATCGGCGTACATCGTGGGTCCGTCGCATCGAGGCGGTGGTAGGTGCGATGGCTCTTCGATTCCGACCCGAGCCACCGGTAACTGTGTGCTTACTTCCTGCCCTCCAAGGTGAGGCGGAGGCGCAGTTCCACGCACTCTCCCCTTGCTCTAAAAAGGCAGTGCGGCAGTTACTTGGATATCTCGATGAGATCTCACTCGGAAATCTAGTTCCGATCCGTGAGCTACGGATTGCCCGCGACGCGGGGCATATGATTATCGACTCAGCCACCCGAAAAAACTTGGAGCTCGTTCAGAACGCGAAAGACGGCTCAAATGTAGGCACCCTCTTTGGGTTTCTGAACAACACGACAAGTCCCGGCGGAGCTCGGCTGTTAAGGAACTGGCTTCTTCACCCACTTTGTAACGTTGACGAAATTACCGCCCGCCTCGGCGCCGTGCAGGCACTGAAGCAGGTGGCCACGCCACTGCGCGCAGCAATGCAAGGACTCTCTGATGTCGATCGACTCACTGCCCGAATTCAACTCAAACTTGCCTCCCCGCGCGATCTCGCAGCAGTGCGCGATGTATTGGAGAGGCTACCGACCATTCGCAGTAGCATAGAAGGCACTCCGTCTTCTTTGGTTTCCCAAACCGCCTCGTCTCTGTCGGCCTCACCCTCGGTCGCCGAGCTCTTAAACCGGGCACTTGTTGATAACCCACCTCACTTGCTCTCTGATGGCGGCGTAATTCGAGAGGGCTTCAATGAAGAGCTCGACCAGATCCGCACTACTCGTGCGACTGCTGATGCGTGGAGGGAGCAGTTTGAGATTCGTGAAAGGCAAGCAACAGGGATTGCTTCTCTTAAAGTCAAATCGAACAATGTGATCGGATTTTTCATGGAGATTACCTCCGCGCATGCCTCAAAGGTTCCGATCCATTACTTGAGGCGCCAGAGCACTGCGAACGCAGATCGGTACACGACCCCTGAGTTGAAAGAGCATGAGCAGGCAATTATCTCGGCGGTTGATCGACAGGTGAGGAAGGAGCAAGAGCTTTTTAACGAGCTGCGCGAAAATTTACTCCCCTTTGTAGATGAGTTACGCACGGTGGGCAGTGCGCTTGCAATCCTTGACGTGCTTTCAACCTTAGCAGTCGTAGCCGAACGACACGGATTGGTAGAACCCGTAGTGGTCAGTGACACAATCTTGGAGATTACCGATGGGCGACATCCGGTAGTTTCAGAGCTTCTTGAAGGTCGATTCGTTCCGAATTCTCTTCAGTTCTCACGGGGTGGACCAAGCTGTTACCTTATCACCGGCCCGAATATGGGGGGTAAATCTACCTACCTGAGGCAAGCGGCCGTTATCACAATTCTTGCCCAAATTGGGTCATTCGTACCAGCTCGATCCGCGACCGTGGGCGTTGCAGACCGAGTTTTCGCCAGGCTTGGTGCCTCAGATGATCTTCACGAGGGGGAGTCTACCTTCATGGTTGAAATGCGAGAGGCCGCGCACATTCTCTCGTCAGCTACAGAATCCTCACTCGTATTGATTGACGAACTTGGTCGTGGCACTGCAACAAGTGATGGGCTCTCGCTTGCTCGGGCGATACTTGAGCAGCTTGTGCAAAGGCTTCACTGCCGCACCCTCTTTGCTACTCATTTCCATGAGCTCACTCCTCTCGCCCTGACCACGCCGGGCGTCGCAAACCTCTCAGTAGGCTCAGTGGAAGACGGTGACCGAGTGGTCTTTACCCACGAGATACATACGGGCCCCGCACCTCGCTCATACGGATTAGAAGTAGCTAAGCTCTCTGGCCTGCCTACAGAGGTAATTCAGCGGGCGTACGAACTGTTGGCTCAGGAGCCGACGACCACAACCGCGCACAACATTGAGCAGCGATCGAAGCAGATTGCACTCTTCGAGCGTCGAGGCGAGCCGCGCGAACCACCGCTCTTCAAGGCACTCCGCGTCAAGATTGAAGAGCTTAATCCAGATGCGCTCACCCCCCGAGAAGCATTGTC
>JAYVGZ010000619.1:0-2833 GCA_043771805.1 Pseudomonadota bacterium | reverse complement strand
CCCTGGCGGACGTTTCCAACTACCTGAGATACTTCTCGAACAGGATCTTGAGAATTCTCTGTGATCTTCCTGAGCGTAAATGCGAGTGCCGCGACTTCTTTCGATACTTCTGTGTCGGAAGATCGAATAGTGTAATCGTTTAGACGACGGATACTATCCGAGATGTGCTCCTCAGAGAGTTTCCCTCTGCTCTCCATCAGGTCTGCGGAGAGAGAACTAATAATCCTTTTTCGGACATCCTCATGAGTTGAAACCGAGATGAACGGATCGGGGCGCCCCTGCAGCACTTTGCTTAAATCCCGGGCGAGCTGTTGGGCATCAGCCGCAGAGAAGAGTAACCCGTTCTCTGTATCTTGACCTGCTGTCGCAACGACCGCCGCAGCGGAGTCAGCGAGCTCTTTCTTCCCCTGCAGGTGCGGGAGAAGGGTCGCTGAAATTCGTTCGAGATGTTCGGCCTTTCCGCGGCCACGTTTGCCGGCCTTAATTATGAAGCTACTTTCCTGATCCATCTGCGCACCCTGGTCCTGGCTTCGGCGGGCGGCAGCGGCCGACGGTCGGCTTGATGAGCCCGGGGTGGCGGCGCCCTGATTCTGAACAGTCAGCGTTTGGTCGACAATTGACTGCTGCTCCTGGTTCTCGCGACGGGCGTAGTCCGCCTGGACATGTTGTGTGTACGCTTTATCGACGATGATCTTCCGTTCCACGCCTTTATCGCCGGGAAGGGGGGAGGTGAGGTCAACCTTGGAAATATCGGGTGCGGCCGGCTGGGGGACTATGTGTTCTGGCACTTATTCACCATGTTCTAGGCGAGTTCGCGGTTGCTGATCGGGTATGCGGGGGGGCGAGGAAAACGTGCGGTAATTGGCTTCAAAGAGAGGGGCGTATCGAAGTGGGTCGGAGGAACGCGCCCAATAACAACCTTTGCGGTCTTTATCGGACGGTTTCGGTGAGGAAGATCTGTATCAGGTAGTCGACAACTCGTTTGAAGTCCCGTATAGTTCTCTAGTCCTTTTGGGCCGATAGCTCAGTCGGTAGAGCAACTGGCTTTTAACCAGTGGGTCGGAGGTTCAAATCCTCCTCGGCTCAGTTTTAATTCCAAAGTTCTTTAGGACTTACCGGCCATCGACCGGTGAAGGCTTAACGAACTAATATCTGTCCTATGACTGTCCTAGGGACAGGTCGCCTTACAAAAGAGACAGAATGCCGCACTTCGTTCGAGTAATCTTGATCGTCCTGTTTTTGGTTTCAGGATGTGATGGAGCAGACTCGTGCTTGGATGGCGGCGGGTGTTGGGACACAGTCGATAATGTGTGTCGAAAAGATGAGCCAAACGCCCAGGCCCTATGCGATCGAGCGAGATGATAGCGCCATTCCCACCTGAATCCGAATTGATTGAGTTATTCGGCGCTTCTCCGCAGTTGGCGGACGAAGGTGTACCATGGTGCTACAACACCGTGACGTTTTCCGCTCTTCGTGGCGACGACCGTATTGAAAGGTGCACTCTCAGATCCAGCCATGGACTATTTGAAGTGTACGATGACTGAAGAGCATGAGACTTCATTCCCGAAGAGCGCGAATTGGTGGTCTCTAAAGGCAGTAGCCGTCTGGTAAAAATGGCGCAACACTCTGAAAGTTCTAGGGCAGTGGGCGCGGCGCAAGCTAATCCATAAATCATAATGATTGACAGATTAAGTATAGTATGGCATTTTTACGCTTATGGACATAAAAGTCGAGACGTGGATCAGCCAGCCCGTCAAGGTTCGGATCGCTGCTGGTGGTCGGGTCGTAATTCCAGCCGAGGTTCGGCAAGACCTCGGAGTCAAAGAGGGAGATGAGCTCCTCCTTACCCGCGACGGTGAAGGAATCCGCATGACGACGGTGAAGCAAGCCGTCAGAGAGGTTCAAGCCTTTTTCGGACAATTCAAGAAGCCAGGTGAGAGCGTGGTAGACGAATTCCTTGCCGACCGGCGTGACGAAGCAGCCAAGGAGGATTGTGAGTCAGGACCTAGACGAAGTAGGAAGCAGCGTAAGTAAAGTTATTATCGATACATCGGCTATCCTCGCGGTCATCTTTGAAGAGAAGGGCGCCGATCAGGTCATTCCGTATCTTACTGTCGGCGGTGTTTCGACTGTTAATCTTTCTGAGGTAGTAACGGTCGCCCTACGTAAGGGGGCAAAGCTCGGTGAGATACGGGAATTCCTTTCTCGACTCTCTCTCGAGATTATTCCCTTCGATACCGACCAGGCGTACCAAGCTGCATCACTTGAGCCATTTTCAAAGTCCCATGACTTGTCTCTGGGAGATCGGGCATGCTTGGGCACCGGCCTGACCCTCAATCGAGCCGTAATAACGGCCGATAAAGAGTGGCGTGACCTACCACTCGCAATTGAAATTAGGCTCATTCGGTGAGGCTTCACGTGTTACGGAAGAAGACGCGGCACCCTATCTTGCTAGTGAGGTAACTGGCGGCCTAAATAGCTACTAGGCATAAAATTGTGGGTCGACTAGATCGTAGTCAGCAACGTTGCGTCGTCCATTGCTTCTTTGCAGCCCGAGCGCCTTCGCCGATAGGGCATACCCGGGACCGAAGAACCCAGACGATGAGATTATTCGACGGTCGGTGATAGAGATCTTCCAACCTCCGGTTGTTGTACCTATTAGACCGAATTGCGTTTCCACTCCAATTTTCGAGGGCGGCGAGTACTCCCTTTTGGGTTGCTCAATCGAGGTAAGCGGTATCCGTTCACGGGTATATTTTTGTTCACAAATCAAAGGTGTTACGAGAACAACTTTTGCAGTCAGGCGAACCTTTCGTCGACAACGAGCTGATCG
>JAYVGZ010000618.1:0-3160 GCA_043771805.1 Pseudomonadota bacterium | reverse complement strand
GATGATTTTTTTCTGCCCAATAACATCACCATGATCCAACGAAATTTCACCTGAATCAAAGACTCCTGTACCATCATATAGATCAATTATAGTATTATTAAGATAAACGTCTTTGTACTGTATGCTAACGTCGAGTGTAACAATTGGTACTGGTATCTTTTTTTCCGGCTCGGGTACCGCTTTTTTCTTTTTGACTGGCATGATAAGTTTTTCTTTCACCTAGGTTGTTTTTGTTACCCGTACTATCCGGGAAACATAAAACATAACTGCAAAGCACAATCGCAAGCCGTTTAGTTGGATGCCTGAAACGACAGGTACCTATCCTAGTTGAGAGATTATAACCAAAAAAAGTGAGAATCTTTGGTTTTGAGCAAAAACCTTTTTTCTGGGTGGAGTAGCTCAGGTAAGCAGATTACTCAGCAACTCTGTCGCGACCCCTTGGAGGTCTTCACGGTTATCGTCATACTGCTGAAGAGTACGGATGTCCCTATGGCGCGAGAACCTCTGGGCAGTGCGTACATCGCCCTTTGTAGCGTCCAGCACCGCTGTGATCGCGGCATGGCGCAGCTTGTGGGGAGCCAGTCCGCCAATCCCCGCCCGTTTACCTATCCCCTCCACAATGAGACGCACCGCCTCGCCCGTCAACCGGTGTCCCCGTGTCCCGTTGTGCGCCTCACTAACGAAGAGCGGTTCTCCAGGCTCCGGGTCGCCACGCTCAGCAAGATACTCCTGGATAGCCGCTACCGTGACCGCTGAGATTGTGATCGGCTCCTTCTGGCTACCGCGCCCCTTGCCCAGCAGCATGACCCGCTTCCCCGCCAGGTCAACGTCGCTCACGTCCAGGCGAGTCACTTCGGCGCGTCGTAGCCCGTTCTCGGCAAGAAGTTGGAGCAAGGCACGATCTCGCAGTGATACCGCACCATGTAGCACCGCCCGGAGTCCCTCCAGTCCTGGCCCACGAGTATCACGGTAGGCAGCAGACTTTTCGCTGGAGACAAGCCCGCGCACGTCGGGACACGGTGCGCCCAGCTTACGCGCCAGTGTCAGGAGCGCACGCACCGCCGAGAGCCGCCGATTCACAGTGGCCTCAGAAAGCTTGGCATCGAGCATCGAGATCTTGAAGGCTGTGAGTAGCTGTGCCATACGCCCCGTTTCCGAGATATGGGTGATGGCTTCTAGCCCGCTGGGATACTCCACTCCCGCCCAGGCCGCGAACTGGCGTAGATCGGACTGGTAGGCCAGACGCGTCGCATCGCTGCGTGTATCGGCCAGCAGCGACTCCACGATGGCATCGGTGGACAGCGAATCCGCCAAAGCCGCGAGTCCCCCACGAAGTGGAGACATCGGGGAAGGAGAGGTTGGGAGCAGAGTTTCCAGTGACGCTAGAGTTTCTCGTGACGTTGGTGAAGGCTTTGATGTTTCGGATGGCGTGGCGATTTCGGATGGCATGACGGTACTCCCGACTTTCGTGGTCTACGATCTGTGCTTTCGTGTCTTTTAAGGGATTATTTTACTTGCGATAATACGTCTTTAAACAAGTATATCGCTACATAGGCATGACCTCCATGACCAGTGCGGAGAGAGAGCTTGTGCGTCTATTGATCTTGGGAAGGTGGCCGACTTACAGTGCGAGGCAACCGAGCTACTCTCGGGGGTGTTGTCCTCCGCCTAGGGTAGTGGCCAACGTGTTGCGCTGGCTTCGGATTTCCTTTACCATCGTATTCAAGGAGCGATACGAATATGGCGCAGGAGTTGAAGGCGACCCCGGAAGTTCAGGCACTGCTGGATGCGGCGCAACAGGCACTACAGACGGGTAAGATGGAACAAGCGGCGATACTCTACGAGGAGGCCCTGGTCAAGGCATGGGAACTCAAGGATCGCAAAGGCGAGACGGAGGCACTGCGGGGGCGGGGCAATGCCAACAGCCGTGCTGACCAACCTCAGAAGGCAATCGAGTTTTACAACCAGTCACTCGCTGTGGCTTGCTCCAATGGAGACAAGCAGGGAGAGGCGAACGCACTCTTCAACATCGGTGGCGTCTATTGCAACAACACCGGCGAGTTGGAGAAAGCAATTGAGGTCTATAACCAGGCATTGCCGCTGTACCAAGAGATAGGCGACAAGCAATCCGAGGCCGAAACGCTCATCCGCATCGGTACCTACTTTAACCCCAGTCAGCCCCAGAAGGCAATCGAGTTCTATAACCTGGCGTTGCCGCTGTTCCGAGAAACAGGAGACAAGCAGGGAGAGACCGGAACGCTCATCCGCATCGGCGTTTTCTACCTTAACACCGGCGAGTTGGAAAAGGCAATCGAGGTCTATAACCTGACGTTACCACTGTTCCGAGAAACAGGAGACAGGCAATCCGAGGCAAGCACGCTCAACAACATCGGCTTTTCCTACTTTAACATGGGCCAGCCTCAGAAAGCAATCGAGGTCTATAACTGGGCGTTGCCACTGTTCCGAGAAACAAGAGACAAGCAATCCGAGGCAAACGTGCTAGACGGCCTCGGCAAGGCCTACTTTAACACTGACCAGCCTCAGAAAGCACTAGGGTTCTTAAATCAGGCGTTGCTACTGTTCCGAGAAACAGGAGACAAGCAGAGAGAGGCCGAAATGCTCTTCAACATCGGCGTTTTCTACCTTAATACCGGCCAGCCCCATAAGGCAATTGAGGTTTTCAACCTGGCATTGCCACTGTCCCGAGAAACAGGAGACAAGCAGAGAGAGGCAAACGTGCTAGACGGCCTCGGCAAGGTCTACTTTAACACTGACCAACCTCAGAAAGCACTTGAGTTCTTCAACCAGGCGTTGCCGCTGTTCAGAGAAACAGGAGACAGGCAATCTGAGGCGAACGTACTCTCCAATCTCGGTGATGTCTATTACAACAACACTGGCCAGCCCCAGAAAGCACTTGAGTTCTATAACCTGGCATTGCTACTGTTCCAAGAGACAGGAAACAAGCAGGGAGAGGCAAACATGCTCTTCAGCATCGGCCTCGTCTACAGTGGCACTGGTCAGCCTCAGAAGGCACTTGAGTTCTTCAACCAGGCGTTGCCGCTGTTCAGAGAGACGGGAAACAAGCAGAGAGAGACCGAAACGCTCAACAATATCGGCGTTTGCTACTTTAACACCAGCGAGTTGGAGAAGGCAATCGAGG
>JAYVGZ010000617.1:0-6618 GCA_043771805.1 Pseudomonadota bacterium | reverse complement strand
TTCAATCAACCCGTTCACGCGTAGAGCGATGGCTACTGGAGCCGGTGTTGACCCGCGGGTTCGAACGTACTTTTTGCGTGAGCGGCTTCTCAATCTGCACCCCTATAGAGTTCTAAAGTCGGCAGTTATGACGAGATGCTTAAGTGCTACGTGAGCGGGCGAGAGTAAAGGCCGCGGCTGCTCGCGAATGTCTGCAGGTAGAACACTCCCCGAACAGAGGCCAAAATTAACAGTTCAGTTTTTTCAACTATCGCTCCGATAGTCTGTTGTATCGGGGATACGGCTCATGGTTCGAAGGGTTTTCCGTAGACTACGGTTTGGAGCAGATTGCTCTGGGCTTTCTGCGGCGCGTTACTTTATTTGGGCGAAATTCCGACATCTCTCTGTTGTAACTGTGTAAGGTGTAGAAGTTGGGTAGTTTTCCGGAAATCTTTGGCGAGGAGGGGGAGTCAGAGGCAGCTCGTCTCATCATTCCTGATGTTGTTGAGACGACATCTCTCTCCATTCCCGCAGCTCCACCTCAACTAAACTACGGTGGGAGGTCTGGTCGGGCGGGTTACGGCTACGCGCATGCCAGCGATTCACGTCAGCGCGGGTTGCGCGAGTATCTTTACACCATCCTTCAAAGCAAGTGGCTGATCCTGACGTGTGCTCTGTGTGGACTGTTGTACGGCTATCACCTTCACACCAAGCAGGTTCTCAGCTACACGGCTTCGTCCCTCATAAGTATTGGAAGTTATGTTCCTCCCGTAGACGGTCCTACGGCAGATGCGATCAAATTTGAAACGAGTCGGGGTGAGTATCTTGATAACCTCATGCCAATCCTGACGAGTTATTCCCTAGCTCGGTCAATACTTGAGCAGAATCCAGAGATACTCGCCTATTTTACTGGCGGACCAAAGGCTCCGCCCGCAGAAAAGGATGGATCGGCCGCCCCACAGCTTGACGACGGGGCTAGCGAAACGGATCAGGAAGCAGCACCAATGACGCATACTGAGCAAGAACCGCCACCGATCGAGATCCTCGATTCCTATCTCGCTACGATAGCAGTCGTACGTGAGGAGGGAACCTCTCTACTTACTCTCTCGGCCACCTCAGTTGACAAAGATATCGTCGCAACTATTGCAAACGCCCACGCAGCGGCCTTTATGGAGGCAGTCCGAAAGCAGCGTTTTGTATGGGCAACCACGAATGTAGATTTTCTGACCAACCGTCTTAAAGAAGAGGAGAAATCATCCGTTGATGCCGAAGCGAAGATGCTCGCGTTTGCGAGGGCAAATCAGATCGAGGTATCCGGCTCAGCTCGCGCACTTGAGCAGAGTGCCGCGCGAGTGGACGGTTTAATGACAGGGCTCACAGACGTAATAGCAGAAAGAATAACTGCAGAGGAGGCGGTCATGGGAGTTCGCCGTGCCTATACTGGGGACGGGTTATACTTCTCGACTGAGACTGCGACTGTGATGCCCTCGTTAAAGCGGCTAGAAGCAGAACGAGATCGATTGAGAGCATCCGGTGTTCCGGTTTATGCGGTGGAGTCACTCGAACGGGAGATTCGAAACCTTCGGAGCTTTATCAAGGACTCCGCCCGAAGTGCCCTGAAAGAGGCGCAGGGTAGTGCAAGAACGGCGCGGGAGAAAGAAAGAGCCCTCCGGGAGCAGCTCGATCTTCAACAGAGGAGCCAAACATCGCGTTCGGAGACAGCAGTTCAATTCTCGGTCCTTGAGAAGGACTACAAAGCACGAAGGGAGGCCGCAGAAAAAACGCGTACAAGACTCGAAGAGGCGATGATAAACGCGGAAAGCGACCAGAAGACTGTCCAGCTGATAGATGCTGCTTTAACACCAAAGTACCCTACATCGGGCAAAAAGCTCTCGAGCTTAATGAGTGGCTCACTCCTCGGATTGGTTGTAGGCCTCGGCATTGCCTTCTTCCTCGAGTATCACAAAGGCGCGATACGCACTCCATCAGACGTTACCTCCGTCCTTGAGGTTCCGATGTTGGGTGTCATTCCTAAATTCTCGCTTGAGCTACAGAGGCACATCAACCGGGTAAAGATGCTACCCGAACTCGTGCCCAGTGAATTTGAAAGTGATCTTGTCCGGAACCCGGAGCGCTTCTCACGCGCATTTGAGGTTATGTTGAAGCAAGACGACCTGCACCTCGCCGACATCCAGCACACAAACGGTACCGTTATGAGTAGCCTGGTGGTGATCCTCAAGCCGCATACGCGAGAGAGCGAAGCCTTCCGTAATTTGCGGGCCGCTCTCAAGTTTTGCTCTCGAAGTCAGCCTCCTCGCCGTATATTAGTAACCAGTGGACAGAAAGGAGATGGCAAAACTACGGTGACGGTTAATCTTGCCGCCTCCATCGCGCAAACTGGGGCGCGCACCCTTGTCATTGACGCTGACCTTCGAATGCCGACAGTCCACGAGTACTTTCACTATACACGTGAGAATCGGGGGCTTGGTGACTATCTTCGCTCTCCCGGTAGACTGGAAGACTTTATACAGGCTACAGATCTCGATTACCTCTCCATCATGGTCGCCGGCGCGCCAGTGGCGAATCCCGCAGAGCTCATTGGCTCTCGTCGAATGCTCGACCTGATAGATCGGGTGAGCGAAGAGTACGATTATGTATTTATTGACACTCCACCCGTGGGTGAAATTGCCGATGCCCTCCTGATCTGCCAGTCGGTTGATGGTTGTCTATTGGTGGCGCGAAGCACTGCCACCCCTCGGGCCGCACTACAGCTCGCTATGGAGAGGCTGACGCAGGTAAGAGCCCGCGTTTTGGGCGCCGCTCTCAACGGGCTGAGCGAGCTTGACGGTCGGGGTGAGGGGTATTACGGCAGGTACACGTATGGAGCAAAAAAGGCCTAACTTCGCTCGCCTAACGGCTGAATCCTTCTCATAATTGAGATCATCCCTAACAGGGCATGAACCAGCTCTCGTTTCGATCAATTTTGTTTCATTCTAATCTGGTGGCAAAACGGCACGGTATCACCTGGTTACACCTGTTTTTGCCCGGAATTCTCGCTGTGGTGGCGTCCACCGCGGAGGGAGGCTCCTGCTTCCTCTTGCTTCCCACACTCGACGTTTTGGGAGGCTTCAATGCCGAAGTGTATCAAAAGCTAGCAAACCGCTGGCCGTGGATCGTTACCGTTCTTCCTGAATCCAGGCCAGGGCTCGCGGCCCTTCTCCTTACAGGGGTAATCTGTTTACTTCTGGTGAAGATTACCACGAATTATTTCTCCTCGCTGCTTACGACGAACTGCGTGCGGACATTCACGAACGAACTTCGCAGTATGTTGTTCGAGCGCATCCTGTCATTCAGTAAGCTTTACTTCGATCGCGTTAGTTTTGGGCAACAGCAAGAGGTTATTACAACGTATGTTGCTGCTGTTGCCATTGCGTTGAGCACACTGCAGGGAGTCGCCTACGCCGGGAGCTGTTTAGTGGTGTATGCTGGTATTCTCATATACCTTTCGCCGCAACTTACACTTTTTGTGAGTGTGGTACTTCCTGTGATGTGGTTTATCACTCGGGTGATTGTGCGTAAACTTACGGTGACTTCACGCGAGCATGCAGCTCAGTACAACGAATTGGGGCGTGCCTTATCTAACACACTCGGTAACATTCCTCTTATCAAGGCGTATACTGCCGAAGCAGGTGAGGCGGGCCGATTCAGGCATCTCTGTCAAAGAGTGGCAGCACTTGAGCGAAGTCTCGATAAAAAGTCTCTTATGATCGCCCCGGCACAAGAGGTGTGCACCATCATAATGCTTATCGCAGTGCTTCTCTTTGTCGGAATCTCTGCAAGTGGTTCAAAAAGTCAGCTCGCGGAAAATTTGGTATTTCTCGTTGTTCTTCGGCGCGCAACTGCACTCATTTCGGTCTTCGGTATGGCTCGTGGTGCCATGGCTGCAGCCGCAGGTCCTACGGTTGAAGTGTTCTCGATCCTTACCATGGAGGATGAAACTCGCGTCACAAGCGGTAATAAGCCGGCCCCTGCGTCGCTTGACGAGGTTGAGTTTCGCGATGTCTCCCTCACGTACCCCGGCGGCTGCAAGGCACTGAGCAATCTCTCGGTGGTGTTAAAACGAGGGGAGATGGTGGGGATAGTCGGATCGTCGGGCTCAGGAAAATCGAGCCTTATAGGAATTCTCATGAAGTTCTATGAGCCCGGAGGCGGTGGAGTGTACGTGAATGGTGTTCCTCTTTCAGAGCTTAACACTGAGTCGTGGCTCTCTCGCGTCGCCTACGTTGGTCAAGATGCATATCTTTTTCACGGTTCAGTCCGAGAGAACCTACTCTTTGGTTCAAAAGAGCAGCTCTCAGACGAGTACCTTTGGGATGCTTTAGAGCGCGCGCACTTAGGTGCACTTGTGCGCTCTCTTCCCTCTGGGCTCGAGACACTAGTTGGTGAACGTGGGGTTCAACTCTCGGGCGGCGAGCGTCAACGACTCTCGCTTGCGCGCGCAATCATGAAAAAGGCAGATCTTTGGATCCTTGATGAGCCAACGAGTGCCCTAGACGGTGAGACTGAGCGCCAAGTGCAACTAGATCTTGAGGAGATTTTAGGTGGTGCCACGACGATCATGATTGCGCATCGACTATCAACTCTAAAACACGCTGATCGGATTCTGGTAATCGAGGGTGGTAAGCTCGTTGATGATGGATCAATCCATGATCTGCTTGCTCGCCAAGGGCGGTTTACTGCTGAGTGGAAGGCACAGGGGTTGGATTCATTAGCGTAGTACCCGAACACTTTCAAAGGGTCGCGGCGACCACGTTTTCGGAATAGAATAGGCTCAACCCTAACTGCAGAAACAATCTACGATGCCTTTATCTTCGCTATTCCCACGATTCAGTTCGAAGTGCCTGGTCGAACGGAGAATAGCCACTCGAGTAGGCAGCTCACAATCGCCCACAATTACTGTATTTCACGCCCAACTCGTAGCCTCTCAGGTGCTACCTTGATCTGGTCATTCTCACGAAGAATCTTACTTATCACCGACGGGCCGCTCACAGAGGCGAGCGTGGGGATCTCCCGCACACTCATGAATGTCTTCTCCCGACATCAACCCGAGGCTCTCTTCGTTATCTCGCGTGACTCTCCCAGTGCGTTTGAGCTAGGAGAGGCTTGGGCGCCGTGGCAGGTGCCGCCGAACATAGTAGGTCGGGTTCTTACTCCTCTCTTTGGTGCCCTCTCTCTCTCCTCTCTCGACCGGGCCCTGATAGTAGTGCCGAGCTCTGTGGAGGCATTTGCCCCAGACTTGATTGTCGTAAGCGGCAGTTCAATCGAGTGTCTATTCGCAGCGAAGCGCCTCAGTCAGCGTATGCAGGTAGCTCTCGTGAGCTACTTTATGGACGATCTTCGCATGCTTGATAGTCGGCTGTGGTGGCGTGGCACGGGTAAGGGGTTGCTGTCATGGTTACTCAGCGAATCGAGAGGTGTTCTCTTTATCAGCGCAGCGCTGCAGGAAGCAATGAGTACTCGCTACGATGCTCCGAAGCGATCATTAATTGTTCACAGCACTGTGTGCCCGGCCGAGTTTCGATGCGTTCCGCCGCGGCCCATCACTGACCGATTGAAAGTACTGTACGCCGGATCGCTTTGGGGCATGCACTTCGATGCCGTCGAGCTGTGCGCCTCTGTGGTAGATGAGCTACAGCAATCCGGCCTTCAGGTTGAGCTAGAGATCTACACCCCTTCGATAGCGGCTGCTCAGCATCTTTCGGAGTACCGAGGAGTAACGGTGCATCCGGCGGTCCCCTACGAAGAGATACCAGCGATTTTAGGGAGTAGTGACGTGTTACTCGTTGCGGCTTCGTTCCTACAATCTAATCACCACTTGGCATTCTCATCGCTTCAAACAAAGCTCATTGATTACATGGCTGCAGGGCGTGTGGTGCTCTCGGTAGGGCCGCAATCTGGTGCGTGTAGTAGATTTGTGGTCGAGCACTCGGCGGGTTTTATTGCTGCTTCAAAAGAAGAGGTTCACAACGCATTGGTATCCCTTCTTAAGCAACCGTCGTACCTTATTGAGCAAGGGAGAAAAAATCGTAGAAAAGCTGAAGAGGAGTTCTCTCAAGATACTGTTCTTCCTAAAGTGGCAGGGTTTCTAAACGAATGTCTGGATTGATAGCGATCGCGTGCCCAGGAGTAGGGCATATCTACCGCGGCTTTGAGAGCTTCTCCACAGAGCTTGCTCGCGAGGTTGCACCCCTTTGCGCCGAGAAAATTTCGCTTATTGGGGGTGATTCCCCCGGGTGGCTCAGACACCTTCATCGTGAAAGCCAGGTTGCACGCTCACTTGGTGCAGCACTACGGCGTGATGGCTACTTTATCGAGCAGGTATCGTTTGCGTTAACGCTTCTTCCGCTGCTGTTCAGGAAGGAGCCAACCACTGTTTTTAGCGGCGATGGCTCGGTCCTCAACGTCTTGTGGCGCGCCAGAGAGCTGCTCGGTTTCTACCTTGCCTCGCAGTGCCGATTGGTACTGTCGAATAGCGCTCCGTTTTTCCCCCCTTACTGTTGGTGTGACTATATCCACCATACAACAGCGGCTGGTCTCCTAGAGGCCCTGGAGCGGGGGGGACAGCCGGCACGGCACGGT
>JAYVGZ010000616.1:0-3463 GCA_043771805.1 Pseudomonadota bacterium | reverse complement strand
TGTGCTCTCCTTAACTGCCGTTTTTAGGATGAATAATGCCCATTGCGTTGTTATACCCAGTCCCTTTCCAAAAGGAGTTACTGGTGTCTAAAATAGTGGGGGAATATCAGTCTAACTCTGGGGTTGCCACATAATTTTTTTGAAGCGCAGCACTGCCTCTAGTTTTTTATCAAGCGTCCAGACCGGTGCCTTATATTCTTCTGAGATCGCTACTATCGCCGCGTCTATTAGACCAAGGCCCTTGGCATGCCACTTACCCAGACACGACTGCTCTCCAGCACGTATCCATGCTACCTCTGAACTTCTAAGTTCGGGCTTTGGGATTGCCTCCCAGGTGCGGAGCAACACCTGAATTTCCGCCTGATTTCTCGCTCCCTGCAAAAGTTCACCAAATACCCACGGTAATCCCATGACAGAACTACGTTGAAATAGTCCGCTCAACTCTTCCACCACCGGACTATGCCCTCGAAAAAATTCGATCCACACTGAGGTGTCTGCAATAATCATGAGATGCGTCGATTGGTTGATCTCAGTTGGCCTATCGCCTTGTCGGATCTAAATTTCAGAGGCTTTTTGCGAACCTGAAGCGCGATAGCAGAGAGTTCTTTGATAGAGGCCCATTCTCTCAATGCAATCAGAAGTGATTCCGTGGTATTCGAACCTTTTGACAACTTCACTATACGAG
This sequence comes from Pseudomonadota bacterium, assembly GCA_043771805.1. Classification (GTDB taxonomy): domain Bacteria; phylum Bdellovibrionota_C; class UBA2361; order UBA2361; family OMII01; genus JAYVGZ01. The sequence continues at coordinate 2,778 of JAYVGZ010000616.1, read as the reverse complement.
CGACAAGATCGTCTGGAAGAATGGCGGTCACTTTCATAAGAAACAGGATACGATGAATCATCGTATCGAGGCAATGGTAAGTAGAATGTTGTTGAAAACGAGGGTGCCGGGGGCGCGACAGGGTTCGAATCGATGTGATTTACTACGGCGTAGGGCATCTGCCCGATATGCACCGTCGATTGACTGAAGAACTCGGATTACGCATGGTGTCGGTATCATGGATGCCAGCTTGGAAACTACAGTGAGGAAATATGAATAATGCCCAGATTCTTGCGCCCGGAGCGCGACAGGTTCGAAACTACGGAGAGCGTCTTCTTAAAGGAATTACTCCCGAGATGTTTGCGCGAAAACCACGCGTGAATGGTCAGCTCGTTGAGATGAATCATCCAGCATTTATCTACGGGCATCTCGCTACGTATCCTGTGATGATTGCGGGGATGGTGGGTATTCCATCTGAGCAAATGGTAGTTCCGGCTTCATACGAGGGGCTCTTTAAGATTAACTGCCCTTGTCATGATGATGTGGACGGAACGATCTATCCCTCGATGGAGGAGATTACTACGTTGTTCTTTCGTGGAATGGATGCGGTTCTTACAGCGCTGCCTGAGATTGACGAGGCGAATTACGATAAACCGTTAGCAGATGCTGGACGGCAAGAGCGGTTTGGATCGGTTGGGGCGTTTTGTGCGTATTTATTGCTGGCTCACCCGCAGGGGCATTTTGGGCAGGTGAGTGGGTGGAGAAGGTGTATGGGGTTGGGGGCGGTGTAGGTTTTTAACGTTTGGAGCCCGGCTACTGTCTCTTCCTGTTGGTATCTGTAGTTTAGGTGCTGGAAGTCGCGTCTGCTCCTTCCCCCTTTAGGGGGTTTGAGGTAGGAGAGCAGCCTTAGCCGTTGCTTCTTGAGGTAGTACCCAATGTTCTCCACCTTAGGTCGGTTCCCAGACTCTCCCGACAAAGCCTCGATTGCCGCACAGCAAAGTGCGCTGAAAATTAGCGATGACGCGCTTCCGATTCTTCTTGGCGCGACTCTCTGGGCGAAGGCGATCACGCAGGACCAGTCTGTCCCTGATTTTTCGGTGCTTGCGCAGCACCTGAGTTTGCGCGGTTTTCCAACCGTTGGCCCCGATAGTACCGAGCAAAGCGAACACGCAACAAAAAGTTACTTGCAAGTGTGTCAGCTTGTCGAGAACGGCGCGCTGACACCGGATTTTTTGAAAGTGGAGGGGCTAGACGGCTTGACCCGGCTCCTACCCGACGCCACCCCCGCTCATGTTCAATCGATGTTCGCCTTTATTAACCGGCAGGTGGAGCTTGATTCGCTTGACCTGTCAGGGCTGCGAGCAACAAGCCCGTTCCCCGTTGATCCGCCGTTTTATTTAGATCGCGTCCTGTCTTCACCTCGGTCTACTCCTGATGTGATGGCTCGCCACCTTCGGCTTTCGATGCCCTTTTTTGTAAGGCTCCATTCGTTTCTGGAGGCTGTTGGGACTCCGACGACACCGATTCTTTCCGTCGAGGTCGAGTGGGATTCAGATATGGGGCTACCCCACTCGAAACGAGACTATGAGAAAGAAACTTTCGGATACCTTCTTGGCGCTATACCAAGGACCTCTGACATCCTTGGACGCACGGATCTAGATGGGCGACCCAAAAGACACATCGCTATAGAGCTCCCTTCGCTTGGATTTAGTTTTGGTCCACTGCTCAGTCCACCAGAGTCTGTTGAGTTGATGGGTGCCGTATTTGACTTTCTTCTCTTCGGCGAGAGTTCCAAGGTCTTGATGGAGCCGCTGTGTTCCCGCGCTGAGCGGGACAATCTAAGAGGTATCGCAGAAGAAATTTCGGCGCTGGAGCAAAAGGTAAATCGTTCAACGACAACGCGCCTCGCGCCTCGCGCCACTGACCGGAGTGAGGTGGGCGATTCAGGGGAGCATCAGTACATAGTGAGCGCTGGTCGCGACCCCCAAGAAAGGAATTTGCCGAAAGTCCAATTTGAGCAAGACGCCAAGCTACCCGTAAAGCCTCTTTCCCATCGCGCTTTGAGCGCGAAGCGGGATCTAGCACAGCTGAAATCTGAACTGCGGCAACTCAGGTCCGACATTAGACGGAGGGTGCCGCTGGTCAAGAGGCTAGATGACCTAAGCGAGCGAAGTAAGGCAGGCTTCAGGGCTGCGAAGGCGCAGCTCGAGGCTGCTGGCGATATCAAACCTGGCGAAGTAATCTTTACCCGACTGAGTGACGCTAATACTAATTCCGTAGGCGTTGAGGACAGTCTGAAGGCTCTCGAACTGTTTCTCTGCCAGTCCGTCGCCTCGCCGGGTGATTCCAAAAGCCTTCGGCTCTTTAGGGACAGCACCTTCGTGATGCCGAAATCGATGGCGACAGCCATTCACGCATTTGCCAAGGAGGCATCTGCGACCGAATTGGTGCGCGAATTTACTTTCCCGGCTCGAGAGGTGATCCCCAGCATCGGTAATCTGCTGCCAGGAAGTAGCGCTGGAGGGGTAGCTTCATCCGATGAACTCTCGATAGCGATAGCCCTTAAGCGGTTCGGTCTGCCGGGAGCAGCCTCCAACCTTGAAGTTTTTAGCGTTGCAAGAGAGCACCTCGGGAAGAAGGTATTGACTACGAAAGATCTTCTTTCGTTCTGGCTACCTCGTATACCGTCGATGGGGCGCAGCGAGCTGTTGCATCTTCTTTCGGAGTGTCAACGAGTGGGGATCCGTAGCATTCCAGGCGACCTCCAAAAACTTTGTGTCGAACGGTTTGGCATCTCAC
>JAYVGZ010000615.1:0-5669 GCA_043771805.1 Pseudomonadota bacterium | reverse complement strand
GGTCAATATGAGAAAAGAGTATGATTTCTCGGCGAGCATCAAGAATCCTTATGCTAAGCGGCTAAAAAAACAGATTACGATTCGTCTTGATGATTCCACTATCGAGTATTTCAAAGAGCTCGCTGAGGAAACGGATATATCTTACCAGAATCTTATGAACTTCTATCTACGCGAGTGCGCATCCGAACGGCGAAAACCACTTACGAGATGGGTGAAGCAGGCAGAACAAAAAGCTGGATTTGACGCGCGCTCGCGATCGCGCAAATCAGCTTAACGTTAGCCTCCGGACACAAACACAGAGGCAGATGGAAGACGAATCTGGAATCGAATCCTCTATCGGTCCGAATGCTCCGTATTACATGAAGCATTTTCGAGCCTTCGCTGCAGAAGGTCGCCGCTACTATGACGCGAACATGACCGCAGCACTGTGGTCGTATGTTTGGGTCGCTTATCGTCGAACGTATCGGTGGCTACCCGTTGTAGCTTTGATCGAACTGGCATCTATCGGGTAGCTTGGATTGAGCTCCTTCAAACAGATGGAGCAGGCGATATGGGCCCTGGAGGGTGACGGCTTGGCCGCAAGGCTTGCTGCCACGCGACGTTCGAACGACTTCATTTTGTCGGCGAAAAGATATAGTTCTTTCCCGAAAAGCAATTGAGCTTGTGCCATTCGACCAATGTTAGAATATTAGGCTGTCCCCCATCTCCCATCGTGTAGAATGACCGGAAGCTCGAAAATCGAATACCATGGAACTATTCTTATGATGTCTCTCACCGTTCTCTTCGAATTCAGCTCAAGTCACCGGCTCTTTCGACCCGACCTATCAGATGATGAGAACTACCGAATATTTGGTAAGTGCTCGAATCTACATGGCCATGGGCATAATTACGTTCTGCACGTTTGCGTTGATGGCCCTATTCAACCAGGTACTGAGATGATTTTAGACGCAGGCGCGCTAAAGACCGTCGTGGAGAACATAGTAGTTCAAGACGTCGACCACAAAGACCTCAACTCCGATGTACCTTGGCTTGCTGGCTCAATTACGACCGCCGAGAACGTCGCCCACCGAATTTTTGAGCGATTGGCTCCCGAGATTGCGGGCATTGAACCAGGTGTTCAGCTGTACTCCGTCACGTTACAAGAGACGCGCAGGATATCAGTTACCGTTACGAGACCCATTTCATGACCGACCCTCTAGAGCAAGCAGCATCACTTCTCCTCGCATCTATCGGTGAAGATGCAACACGCGAGGGGCTACAACGAACGCCTGCTCGGTTCGCGAAGGCCTTGCGCGAAATCACCTCGGGGTACTCCGCCACGGTAGCTTCGGTAGTTGGTCAGGGGATCTTCTCGTCAGATACCACAGAGCCAGTGATTGTAGCGCGCATGAAATTCTACTCATTATGCGAACACCATCTTCTTCCTTTTTACGGACAAGTATCGGTGGCATACGTTCCTCATGGACGGATTATTGGCCTTTCAAAGATACCAAAAATCGTGGGCCTCTTTGCAAAGCGCCTTCAGGTGCAGGAGCAGCTCACCGCTCAAATTGGAAAGGCCATCGATGATTCGGTTGCACCCCTTGGCGCCGCATGCCTTATGAGCGGCAATCACCTCTGCTCAGTTATGCGGAATATCGGTGACCACGATGCTCCGATGATCACTACCTACAGAAGTGGCTCATACAAGACGAACGATGCGCTCTTTGAAACCTTCAGACGGATAGCGATGCATGACTGATCCGCGTGCCGTAGCAATCATCACTGGAGCTAGTCGAGGTATCGGGGAGGCGATAGCCAACGCTTTGGCCGAGGACGGTTTTAACTTAGCAATCTGTGCACGCTCGGCGAGCGATATAGAAGCAACGCGCCAGTCAATTTTAGCAAAGAACTCTGATGTACACATCTATAGCGCCGCCCTCGATGTGCAAGACGAAGAGAAGGTACAGAAGTTCGTTCAAGAGGCCTCGTCACTCGGACCGATTGAAGTGTTGGTTAATAACGCGGGCCTTTATACCCATGGGACTTCTGGAATCTCAGGAAGTGCCTTCCGTGAAATGTTAGAGACTAATACTCTAGCCCCACACCTTTTTACGCAGATTGTGATCGAAGAGATGAAGGCTCGCAGACGAGGGCACATCTTCAATATCGCTTCGATATGTGGCAAAGAAGCTTACCCAGACGTGGGAGCTTACTGTGCATCTAAGTATGCCCTAGTCGGTTACAGCAGCGCACTTGATCAAGAGGTGGCACAGTTCGGGGTGAAGGTCACGGCCCTCTGCCCGAGCTGGGTCAACACTGAGCTTGCAAAGAATAGCCCTGTACCGGCCGAGAAGCGCATTCAACCAACTGATCTCGCAAACGCAATCCGGTACGTAATGACGCTAAGTCCCGGAGCGCGTGTTAGAGAACTGACTATACACTGCGGTTAATACCTATGAGTGGTCTCACTACAACGAAGGCCCCATTTATCGAAGAAGCGGTCAGTAATGGAGAGCGTTTCATCACGCAGCCGTATGAACTTTACTCCGAAGACAATCATAAAGCTTGGGCTAGTCTGTATGCGCGCATGTTGCCCAAATGGGAGCAGTACGCACCACCAAAATTTCTTGAAGGGTTGTCGAAGCTTCAGCTCGACAACAAGCGCGTTCCAAAAATCGAGCAGATCAATGCCTTCTTGAGCCCTTTAACGGGATTTGCCGCAAAGCCAGTGAGTGGCTACATCCCCGCTTTTCTATTCTTTGATTGTTTGCGGAATCGTGATTTTCCAACGACCATCACCATCCGTGATCTCGCGACCCTCGATTACCTTCCTGAACCCGACATCTTTCACGATGTGGCTGGGCATGTTCCGATGCATACCGATAAAGCCTTCTCTGACACGCTGGTGCGGTTTGGTGAGTGTGCGGCTACGGCAGCACGGATGGTTCAAGAAATAAAGGATGTGCACACCCGTAACGTTCAGGCTATCAGCATTATCAAGGCCATAGCGCGGTTCTTCTGGTTCACCATTGAGTTCGGTCTCATTCGCAGTAACGGCACAATCAAGGCCTGCGGTAGTGGACTCTTGAGTTCGTTTGGCGAGCTCTCTCACTCGATTGAATCGCCGCATGTTCAACGGTATCCGCTGCAACTAGAGTGGGTCATAAATCAATCATTTGAAATCAATCACTACCAGCCATTGCTCTTTGTCGCAGACTCGTTCGATCACCTCTTTTCGTTAGTTGATCAACTTGAGGATTGGTTGAAGCGCGGCAAGTTATCAAACGTGGCCCCGGGCGAGCCCGGGATCAGTGAGGCTGATATGGCCAGTTTTCTGGATGCTAAGGTTTAGCTCGCGGAGTCGCCCGCTTCACCTGCTTCATCTTCGCTCACGACGTCTTCGACCGGGCCGAGCTGGTACTCTTTCACCTTGTTCAAGAGCGTCTTGTAACTAACTCCTAGCAACACAGCCGCCTTCGATTTGTTTCCGCCCGTGTACCCCAACACTCTCTGTATTGCCACAATCTCAGCCTGCTTTGCGGCTTCGGAAGCAATTTGCGGTAAGGTGCGGCTCGCTTCTTCCAATGCCGCAAAGTCGAGTTTTATGTTGATGCCGAGATGCTCTGGCTTAATCGTTGAGTCTGCTAAAATGACTGCTCGCTCAATGACGTTTTCAAACTCGCGCACATTCCCAGGCCAGGGGTATGCTTCAAGAATGTCGACCACAATTGGATCTAGGTGCAGGGATTCCCGGCCGATCATTGCGCACGATCGTTCTACGAAAAACTTAGTCATTGCCGGTATGTCTTGCTTCCTCTCGCGAAGCGGCGGAAGGGTAAAGGTGACGACTGCAATACGGTAGAAGAAGTCTTCGCGGATTTCCCCCGATGCGATCGCCTCGGGCATCGTCTTGTTTGTGGCGGCGAGAATACGTGGAGACACGTTGATATGCTTGGTGCTTCCCACTCTCCGTATCTCACGCTCCTGAAGGGCGCGCAGAAGCTTAACCTGAAGAGAGGGGGGCATATCGCCAACTTCGTCTAAAAAAATGGTGCCCTCTGAGGCTACTTCCAAAACACCTGCCCGACTTTGAGTAGCGCCAGTAAACGCACCAGCCTCGTGCCCAAAGAATTCACTCTCTAATAGATCAGGGGGGAGCGCCGCGCAGTTGACTGCTATAAACGGTTGATCTCTGCGAGGACTGTTCTCGTGGATGTACCTCGCCAGTAGCTCTTTTCCTGTACCACTTTCGCCTAGTATCAGAACCGACGTATCAACTCGTGCAGCCTGTTTGGCTTGCGCAAGAATCTTTTGGAGGACAGGTGATTCCGTCACGATCTGCCGGCCGCCCTTCTCTCGACTGGCACCATCTCTGTGGATAATTCGTTTGTGGTGAATAACTTCTCTCAACATCGGTGAGAGGTGCGCAGGCTCGAACGGCTTACTAATAAAGTCATTCGCTCCGCTCTTCATTGCTTCAACTGCTATCTCAATAGAACCGAAGGCGGTCATAAGGACGAACGGGAGTGTAGGGTTTTTCTCGCGAACGAGTCGAAGAAGTTCGATGCCGTTAAGTGCCGGCAGCTTAAAATCAGCCAGAATACAGGCGTAGTCGTGCGCACTGAGCAGCTCAAGAGCCGCCTCTGCTGAAGGTACCCCGTATACACTAAACCCCTCCCGTTCAAGAACAGTGCAGAGAACATCGCGTAGTGGGTCAGTGTCTTCTACGACTAGAATACGGTCCATCGTGGACGAGTGAGCAAGATCGGGGCCAGTAACGAAATTACATAACCACCTGGAACAACTATCAGCTGTTGCTAGGTTGCCCGCCTAACCCGGAAAAAGGTGTACACTTCACGGAAAAAGCCTCCGTTGATCCCAGAGAGTTATCCCGTCTGTCCGACATGTGAAATCTCGAAGAAGACAAACTCTCTAACGATGTTCTCCCGCTAGATCAGTGGCCCTGAACGATCTGCCTTAGAACATACGGCAAGATTCCACCATGTCGGTAGTATTCTACTTCGATATTCGTATCGACTCGCAGTCGCACTGTAACCTCGGTAACTTTGCCATCGGATTGGGTGACAACGAGGATCACATCCTGGCCCGCCTTCATTCCTCCTTCGAGACCCGTAATCGAGAAAGTCTCTTCCCCCGTTAGGCCGAGCGAAGCCGCGTTTTGGCCGGCGAGGAACTGACAAGGGAGAACGCCCATACCAATAAGGTTGCTACGATGAATCCGCTCAAAGCTCTCGGCTACCACCGCTCGAACGCCAAGAAGTCGAGTACCTTTCGCCGCCCAGTCGCGTGAGCTACCGGTGCCGTACTCTTGTCCTGCGAAAACAATCAATGGAGTCTTAGTTTCACCATATTTTACCGACGCATCGTATATCGAAAGCTGCTCACCGGTCGGCTGAAACTTTGTCACTCCACCTTCTACTCCAGGAACCATAAGATTCTTGATCCGGACATTTGCAAAGGTACCGCGCACCATGACGTCGTGACTGCCGCGTCTTGCTCCGTAGCTGTTAAAATCCTTCATCTCAACTCCACGACCGACAAGGTATCGACCCGCCGGGGAGTCTTTCTTGATCGCTCCAGCAGGACTAATATGATCAGTCGTCACCGAGTCCCCAAAAATCGCAAGCGCTCGCGCTGCAACAACCTGGGTACTAGGGGGCGGCGTC
>JAYVGZ010000614.1:0-3446 GCA_043771805.1 Pseudomonadota bacterium | reverse complement strand
TGAAGGCCCTTTTTTCGTAACTCTTCATCAGAGATTCCACACTGAGTTGGGATCGGGTCTTCGGCTAAGAAGAGGCGCTGATCCACAAATTGATACTGCGGATAGTAAATCTGAAGCTTGTCGCCCCTCCAACTCACTGCAGCAGAATCGAGGCCAGCGATCTTTCGCAGGAAAAACTGTAAGGTCACCCGTGTGCCATTCGGAATGAGGGGTAAATCTCCGTGCAATCGAACCTCTTCCTCGTATCTGCCACGGTATTGCTCGAAGAGATCATTCGACATATTCGACGCCACTACTCCCCGCATCACCAATGTGCCGTCGTCATTTGCCAACGACGAGGTAGAAGCTTGATTGTTACGCTCAGCATTCGCACCCGCAAAGGTACGGCCCCCCAGGTCAACGCGCCGCTTGCGACCATCCTCACTCCACTCCATGCGAACTACAAGCTGCCCCTCCGTCCCTCCACCATTGGCGGACCCAGCCCCAGATATTCTGAGTGCTACGGGAACTGAAAGGGTATCTGCTGAGTACAAAAACGAGGTGCCATTGGCAGGGCTGGCGCAATTAACAGGGCGCCTTGTCCAATCCAGTCGAACGGCGATGCCACTACCAAGAATCCCAGACGACCCACCGTTATCGGGCGGTTGGTAACATGAAATTGCGGCCCCTCTCGCACGAGCTGATGCCAGATTATTGATACTTGAGCTGGGGTCAAAGCCACCAAACGCCGAGACGGTAAACGACGTCGTACCCCGGAGAGCCCATCGGGAGTCATAGGGGTCAGTAGCGACATCCTGCGCTGGCCCCGCAAGTCCAACCCGTTGAGCGGCGATTCCTACTACTTCCCTGGGTAAAACCACCTGCGCACGATTTCGCAAGCTTCTGACACTCGGGTTCAGCGGCGTGCCGGAGAGGAAGGGAGGTGCAGAAACCTCAAGGAGATACTCTGATCTCGCCTCTACCGGAAAAACCAGCTCTTGTTGCCGGAGTCGCCGCTGCGGAACAGAGTATTGGAGCGTCACGTCATCGCCGAGAAAGGTCTCAGTTGGTAGATCCCAAATGGGCTCTACCTGCCATGTTGACGACACCTCGATCTGTCGGTAAGGAATCTCGAAGCCCGCCGCCCGTACATCGAAGCGAGGAGGGATCACAAATTGGCCGGCCGGTGCTACCCCAGTTCGGCAACCGTAGGGATCTTCTGTCGTGGTAAGGCACCGCAGCCCCTCCTCAACCCCTGCCCTGACCGCTCCACGCCCCTGAAGGATCCTTGCTATATCGGAACCCCCAAGGATTAAAGCCACAACTCCTACCAGGACGACCCCCATTTCAAGGAGGTAGCTGCCCTCTTGACTATGAACGGGATACGTCAATAAGGCGCAGGCTGATTCTTGACTCGCTCTATCGGTTTGATTAACGCTCAAATTGAACTTCCTCGAAAAATTGAAAAGCTCCCAGAATACAGTTCGCCGAGGGTATGGATTAGTTGCTCGTGTCACAACGCCCTGTCCTAGAATAAGCCTTATTCCAAACTCATTCGATCACCCTTATTTGTCACTTTCCGCGCTGCTGATTTTTTGGTCGGCGGGAAAGCTTAGGCGGCGGCCCTCTTGCTCCGCCGGCATGCGAACGATATTGTCCCCGCATGGCACCAATTGTTTTTTCAATGCACCGCGTTAACCGGGTCTACCCGCCCGGTAAGCAAGTTCTCAAGGACATCTCTCTCTCGTTCTTTGAGGGGGCTAAGATTGGCGTAGTGGGCCTGAATGGCTCGGGTAAATCGACCCTGCTTAAGATAATGGCAGGTCTCGATAAAGAGTATAACGGTGATGTTACCCGGCGACCCAACCTTACAGTAGGATATCTTGAGCAAGAGCCACGACTGGACCCTGCCAAGACTGTCAGGGAGAACGTAATGGAGGGTTGCAAAGAAGCCGCCACGCTCCTAGCGGACTTTGAAGCCGTGAGCGCAAAGCTAGGGGAGGACATCACCCCCGAAGAAATGGACAAACTGATCGATAAGCAGGCAACACTGCAGGACAAGATCGACGCGCTAGGAGCCTGGGAACTCGACCGCACCCTTGATATCGCAATGGATGCTCTCAGGTGTCCGCCTGCCGACGAACCAGTAACGAACCTCTCTGGCGGTGAAAAACGCCGCGTCGCCTTGTGCAAACTACTTCTTGAGAAACCAGAAGTACTAATACTCGATGAGCCGACCAATCACTTAGACGCGGAGTCGGTCGCCTGGCTCGAACGGCACTTGAGCGAGTATCCAGGCGCGGTTGTATGCGTCACCCATGATCGGTATTTCCTTGATAATGTTGCAAAGTGGATTCTGGAACTCGACCGCGGACACGGCGTTCCGTGGGAAGGGAACTATTCGAGCTGGCTCGAACAAAAACAGGCGCGGTTGCATGTAGAAGAAAAGACAGAATCAAAACGTCAGAAAACTCTCGCTGCTGAACTTGAGTGGATTCGCAAGTCACCTCGTGGTCGACAAGCTAAATCAAAGGCAAGAATTAGCGCGTATGAAGAGCTCATATCCGCAGACCAAGAAGCGAAGGTCAACGAGCTTGAGATTTACATTCCACCCGGACCTCGCCTTGGCGAAGTCGTAATCGAAGCACAAGGCGTGTCGAAGTCTTTCGGCGACCGATTACTCTTTGAGAATCTCTCATTCAACCTTCCCCGGGGCGGCATCGTCGGAATCATCGGGCCGAACGGTGCAGGAAAGACGACGCTGTTCAAATTGATCATTGGTCAAGAAAAATCTGATACAGGTTCCTTCAAAGTGGGTGAAACCGTAGCCCTCGGTTACGTGGATCAGAGTCGCGACGCGCTCGATGCAAAACGAAGCGTCTGGGAAGAGATCGCAGATGGTCAAGATGTTGTGATGCTCGGAGATAAGCAGATTAACTCTCGTACCTACGTCGCGAAGTTTAACTTTGCTGGACCGGATCAGCAGAAGTTGGTAGGCGCGCTCTCAGGTGGAGAGAGAAATCGAGTGCACTTAGCAAAGATGCTTCGCGGCGGCGGTAACGTTCTGCTACTCGATGAGCCTACTAATGATCTTGACGTGAACACCTTAAGAGCCCTTGAGGAAGCGCTCCTAAGCTTCGCCGGGTGTGCCGTAGTAATTAGCCATGACAGGTGGTTCCTCGACCGTATCGCTACTCACATTCTTGCTTTCGAGGGCGAGAGTAAAGTGGCTTGGTTTGAAGGCAACTATCAAGAGTATGAGGCTGATAGGCATAAAAGACTTGGGACTAGTGCGGATACGCCTACGAGAATTAAGTATAAGAAGTTGACGCATTAGGGAATCCTCAGTTCGAAGCGCGGCCGTCAAAGCTGATCGATTTCCTAACTATCACCGAAGATTAGTTGAGCCGGCTTGCGGCGCCAGTTTAGTAGTGGCCGATGAATCAATGAGTATTTTAGCTGGTTTC
>JAYVGZ010000613.1:0-6672 GCA_043771805.1 Pseudomonadota bacterium | reverse complement strand
CCTCTTTAACGTTTCCAACTTGATGAACATCAGAATCGGCAGAGGCCGATAGAAAACCTGTTTTCTGCCGAGAGACCGAAGACGGAGCGAGAAGTCCGATCTCAGATCTCTCATAACTCACTTCGATACCCTCGCCTGCAAGCACCTTTAACGCGCAGATAGATCCTCTGTGGTTATGCAACGGGCTCATCTGCCCACCTAGCCACCCCATCACTAAAAGCTCAGCTTGCGCATTTCTGAAGATACTTGTGCGGGTGTAGAATCGCTCATCGAAACGGGTCCACGCGCCCGCTGTTATTGACGGCACCGATACAGCCTCGAGGAGTGACACCCCTTCTGCTTCTCCAATTGGCGCGCTCAGTGCCTGAAGTTGCTGCACTAAACTGATTAACCAAGCTGGTGGCGGACAAGAAATTGTTTGTTCGAGCGTAGCTTCTGAAGACATAGTGCCTTTAGGTATCTCGTTAAATCCTATTAAGCAAGTAGGTATTATAGGATATCGGTTAAGATGTGGTGGGGCTGAAGAGTGATTCAACTCCTCCTTGCAGCGAAGGTAATCGCTAATATTTCCTATAGGATATCCGCAATAGTCGTCTCTTCCATAATCTTCGCAACCGAGTCCCGCACGCGCTGAAAAAGCTTATGAAGCTTCTTCTCTTTCTCTATCGGTGTCGCTCGGTAATAGAATTTACTGACAGAATCGGTCGGCGCGAGTGCCCCATCAAAGAGCCGAACAACCTCGGCAAGCGAGATCTTCTTTGGTGGGCGAGAGAGTTGATAGCCTCCGTTTCTCCCTTTAGTGCTCACGAGTAAGCGGTTCTGTTTTAATACGAGCAGAATCTGCTCTAGAAACTTCACGGGCATCTCGCGTTCACGAGCAATTTCACCAACGGAAACGCGCCGCTCAGGATCTCTCGCCGGGTAGACCAGAGCAAGTAATGCATACTCGGAGCGCGAAGTGAGCTTCAATTCGCTACCCGCCAGCTACCTCGATCGCTTGCAAGTTTGCCTGCAACTCGGATGTTCCACCCCATGAGCTTACCTCTGGCCTGAAGACTACGTCGACACGACCGTTGACGGTGAGTGCGGGGTGCGACGGTTGTCGCCACATTATTGCAGAAATGTACCTCTGGCCATCGCTCAAAAGTGCCTTGAGGTGAACACCTTTAATCGTCTTCACTTCGACGACGCGCATGTTTCGTAAGAGCACTATCGGAGCAGGATTTCCCATTCCGAACGGGGCTAAGTTCTTTAGCTCGTCAACGAGGGCGATTGTAATTTCTGGCAGGGTAACCTCGGTATCCGCGTCAGCATAAGGTACAGTCTCAAGGGTCTGAAGTCGCTTGGCGCATTCGGTGATGAACGCTGCCTTAAACTCTTCGAGGTTTTCCTCGTTGATCGAAAATCCCCCTGCCCCTTCATGTCCCCCGAATTTTATAAGGAGAGAGCCCACAGCCCCCAGTGCCCCGACGACACTGAATCCCTTAATTCCGCGAACGGAACCCTTGAAGACCCCTTCCGAATCCATTCCCATCACTACTGAGGGGCGGTAGTAAGTTTCGACCAACCGCTGCGCCACGATACCGATCACTCCGGTATGGAACTCTGGATCCCAAACAACGATCCCAGCACCTGGGCCGCCGGCTTCTTCGACTATCCTAATTGCATCTGTCTTCACTGTGCCCTCAACCTCTTGGCGTTCGAGGTTCAGGTCATTGAGCTGCTTCGCAAGCTTCTCTGCGCGAATTGAGTCTTTTGTCGTTAAGAGCTCAACCACTACTTCTCCGTGCACCATACGGCCTGCCGCGTTCAATCTCGGTCCGATACCGAAAGAAACATCGGAGCACCCTACAAGCCCTTGAATCCCTATGAGCTGCTTCATTGCTCGTAGGCCGGGTCGCTTCGTCTCTGAGAGTAGCTCTAACCCACGCTTCGCGATAATTCGATTTACGCCGACGAGTGGAACCATGTCGCAAATTGTGCCAAGACACGAAAGATCGAGGTACGACTTCGGGTCGACGTCTGTTAGCTTGAGCTCTTTTCGTAGTCCCACAACGAGATACCAAGCAAGTCCAGCGGCACAAGGAATCTTCTTCGCAAAACCGCAGCCGTCTTGATGCGGATTGATAAATACGTCCGCCGGCGGAACGTTGCCCCCTGTGTGATGGTGATCTACTACGACAGTAACGAGGCCAAGCTCGCGTGCGATCGTAAGCTCTTTAACGTTGGTGGTACCGAAGTCGATTGTAAGCAGAAGTCCGAAGCCAGCTTGCGCAATCTCTCGTACAGCTTTTTCATTCAATCCATACCCGTCAGCGAACCGATCCGGCACAAACACCTGAGACTTTATCCCTGCCTCTTGAAAAAATCCGTGTGCAACAGACCCGCCGCTTAGGCCATCGACGTCGAAGTCACAGCAGATGGCAATCGCCTTCCCTGCCTCATGACATTCGCGAATGAGAACACACGCCTCACTTAAATTCTTCAGCGTACTTGGGTCGGGTAAGCCTTCACGGAGCGTTGGTGTGAGGAAATGCTGCAGTTCGGCATCTGACGTGAACCCTCTCGCTGCAAGGATTCTGGCTACTACCGGGTTTACGCCGTATTGCTGCGCAATCTTCGCTGCTTCAAGCTTGTTCTCAGGGCGCACGCGCACCTTACGGTGAACTCGGTGCGAGGCGCCAGAAAGGTCAGATTTGAATGCTGGAATTGCCATGGTGGATGCCGGATTTTACCTTAAAAGTGTCTGCTGTTCTACGGGTCGGTGAAGAATCTCCGAGACACCTCCCATTACTTTAACCCTTTTGAAGTTATTTATGAGATGCTGCAATGTCTCTCGTCGACGCCGAGGGTGTTTTTTCAAGAAAAAACTATCGGGCTATGAGAATTTAACAGCCTTGCGTGCAAGAGACGCCAGGACTGCTGGCCGGCTCGGCCTGCGCCCTAATCGAAACGATCTCCATGTTTTGTGCCAGAAATGCTTCGTAGTATTTGGTGCCTGGATAGGGAGGTGCAAAGTGGATCGTCAACAGATCTGGTTTTATCGATCGAACAAATTGAGCGGTCTTACGGCGCAGAATCTCAGAGTCCATGACGTAGCAGGGAGCGCCACGAACACCAATCGACAAAGTAGGCAATGCATCCCCGATCTTCTGCGCCCAGAGGAGCTCTCTCAATATAAATCTTTCTTTCACTTCGAGCGGTGCAACAGCGTCTATAGATCTGGATCTCTCGAGACCGCAGGTTGAAAGCTACGACGCCGGCAGAAGTTAAGAGCGTCCTACCGCTATTGGTTTTACAAACATAGAAAAATGGCTCTTCGCTGAATCAAGTGGGTAGAATTCGGTGTTACCAGGACGTGCTCGTGCTAGTAGTTCGCGGCCACGCTCGGATCAGCGGCCCTCGAATTTTATCCTAAAAAACAATGAATACCCAATATGTTACGGCTTTCGCTGTAAGAATTGCCAAATAGTGCAGGAAGATAAAGAGGCCTTCCGATATAGCTCATAGTTTAGTATAAACCATATACCATGAAGACCGACAGCAAGCGCCGAATTCTTGACCTAGCCCAAAGGCCACAAGGCGCATCCCCTCATGAGATAATTCAGACCCTACAGATTTCAGCCGTTGCGGTTCATAAGCATTTGCGAGACCTGACCGCAAACGGATTACTTCAGCGACGAGGCTCCCCGCCTCGTGTCATTTACCAGTCTGCTCCGGCAGCTACCCCTGAAAGCGCGATACTCTTCCCAGCCGAAGCGCAGAAGACACTCGCCTCTCACTTCACCTACTTCACACCAACAGGGCACCGCATTGACGGAGTGGAGGGATTCCTGTCTTTCTTAAAGAATACCCAGCAGGACAAAGCACCACTTGAAAGAGCGATTGAGTATCAACGCATTGTTCAAGAGGCAGATAAATTTCGAGCCTCAACAGGTTTAATCGACAGCACCGCCAAAATTAAGGGTACCTTTGAAGAGTGCTTCTTAGAGCGGTTGTACTACTCCGATTTTTATAGCTTGTCGAAGTACGGAAAAACACGGCTTGGGCAGTACTTACTTCACGGTAAGTCTGGGCAAAATAAGCGCCTGATCCGATCAATTGCTGAGATGACGAAATCGCACGTTGAAACAATCATTACGGAACATCGGATTGAAGCGGTTGCTTTTGCTCCGCACTCTATCCCTCGCACGCTTCAATTTCTTAAAGAGTATCGACGGCTGCTGGCTGTACGCTTACCGGATATTCCCTTACTCAAAATATTTTCTGGTGAGGTGCCGATAGCGCAGAAATCTTTATCAAAACTCTCGGAGCGCATCGAGAATGCGCGGCAAACGATTTATATTAAAGATCTTAACTTTCCCTACCAGAGAATCTTGATCATCGACGACGCATTGGGGAGCGGAGCGACAATGAATGAGATTGCTCGTAAGTTACATCATCCGGATCGCGTCGTGATTGGTTACGCGGTAGTTGGATCGTATAAAGAATTTGAGGTCATTCGAGAGATCTAAGGAAGGGTACAAACTAGGTAGCTTCTGCTTATGAACAACATCTGACTCCCAGATGAACCTGCATTGCAGATTCTAGCCGGCTCGGAAGGCAGCGATCAGGTAGATCCAGCTTCGGCATCGCTGTGGACCGGAAATCCCTTCTCGGATTTTCACGCGAATCAGGTTCCAGAGGTAGCGCTGTCACTCCTCAAAAAATATCTAGTAAGGAATTGAGACATGCCGCTGCAGATAACTTACCGAATTGTACTTTGCGCCGATTCAATGGAACCTAGAGGGTCTGCTGCGAGTTACTCGAGATTCAGTTGGTGTATTGGCAAGTGTTTAGCTCTCGGTGAATTTTTAAGCCATCTTCGATATAGACTCAAATCCAGCTCCGTCAGGAAGTGGCAGCGCAGTGCTCTGTTACGGGCTCATTTAGTTTTAGTGACGGATCCACTGGTGGCATAATTTTAGATCTCTCCGGTCTTACCCTATATAATGTTACTGTAGGCATCACCGATGGGCCCTCCGCGATCGGCTTTACGAATATCAAATCATCCTATGCCTTTCGAATTGCACTCGATACTGTAAGAAACCGAATCGACATTGTCTCCTCCCTCGAAGGCCAATGCGGCGCCCTAGCCGCCTAAGCGTAGCTAACAACGTCCTAGCGGCCTCTGGTGAAAATCTCGCCGCGGCATCAGCCCGCATCAAAGACGCCGATATCGCAAGCGAATCCGCCGTGGCGATACGAAGCGGCATCCTGCAACAATCCGCAGCATCGGTTCTGGCCCAGGCAAATCAGGCCCTGGAAATCGCACTATCTCTTCTTCGATACATCTAGACCAGATGCGACCCCGACTGGCTGCATACCGATAATGCGCGTCTATTCTTTCCTCTTGTGACGCAACATCTCCAACTCTTTAAGCAGCGGTGCCCAATACAATCTATCCAACTGGCGTATTTCAGCTCGCTCCTGGTCGAGCGCCAACTCTACTGCCGTTACATTCATCTCCATGGCGGCCAGTAATATCGCCGAACGCTCACCTGCAATTTCTGTAACGATCTCTTTCCAAGTGCTCGCGCATTCAATCAGAAGCGAAGGAGTCCGAAGCTCCTTTAACCAAAATAGCACCTGGGCAGGGGTCGCATTCGATCGATGTTGCAGGTAGTCCACATCTACTAGACGCCTGATCATGGGCCAATCTTTATCCCTCTGTGTTTTCTTGGCTTGCACCAAGTCAGGCAAAGAAAGCAGTTCAACAGTCATTCCGGGAGCGATCTCTGCCGTTGTTCGACGACCCCAAAGGGCGGGGAAGGGATCGACTCCCCTCATCTTAGTCATGATATCAATTCGAAGCTGCTCAAACCCAGCAAGCGATGCGCGGAAATGAACCGCGTGACCTTTCTCGAGAAATCCAGGCTCAAAAGGCGGCACAGCGATTACCCGCGCCTCAAGTTCAGCGGTGAGAGAAGAGAACTTCTCTAGATTCGCCTCCGTGAGGAGGAGCGCAAAGTCAAAGTCCTTACTGAATTCAGCAGCGCCGTACAAGACGCACGCCTGACCGCCCATCAGAAGGGCTTGGACCTGGTGCTTCTGGATCAAAGAAAGGACTTTGTGGATCAGGGTCAGGGTCGAAGGAGCCGCCATAGAGAATATACATATCCCACATTTCTGCCGATCGCAGCAGGCGTTCCGCTGGCGTGAGCGAAATCCACTCGAGTACATCTGGGGGATAGAGTGACGCAGGATCGACTAGTCTGCTGGTGACGTTGTCACTAGATTTTGTATCCTTCATAGATTCTGAAACCCAACACGGAGAACTTTAGTTTCGACTTGCCATGTCACAGGGTCAATTGAGTAGCTGCACACATGGGCGAGGATCATTAACAATCTAACTAGATTTTATCATGAGTCGCTGATAGAGGCGACGACCATGAACTCGCTTAAGACCCCTGCCGGGGAGAGCAGCAGCTTACGGCTTCAATCTTGAGCGCTGGCCATGGTCGCATTTTAGCTATTATGTACCGTCCAAAGGCTCTGAAATAGCTAACACATTGGATTTGCTGAAACGTGTGTTGCCTGACTTCTTAATGTAAGCGCAAGTAATCGCGCCAAAATATTCAATATTCAGAGGACCGCCGATTACTACAATATAGCACGCTGCATCCAGGAGAT
>JAYVGZ010000612.1:0-4727 GCA_043771805.1 Pseudomonadota bacterium | reverse complement strand
GGGCATAAGAGACGTTTTCGACTCTTATGCCCTACTACTTTCTACTCAAAATCGCCGTATTACCGCGCTATTCGTATTTGCGGACAGGCTCTAATTAGCGCAGGATCGTCTTCGATATTTGAAAATGTACAAAGCGCGGCTTCGCCAGAAGAAAGAGTGATGTTTGAGAGTCCGCTTGATGTCGGCGTACCCACTGGGGTTCCTGAATTGTTGGTGCAGGTCGCAGAGGAGAAGCTCCAGTCTTGTGGAAGATTCTCTGAGACGGAGTAGGTACCTGTCGCCACGGCCACCTGCGCCGTGCCAGAGCCAAGGATCCCAGCGCTCTTGACCCCACCGGAGCTACTGACCATAAAGTCAAAACTTGGCGCACTGCCCGCGGGTACAAGAGCCCCATTCTTATCTGTCGCAAGCTTGGTGATACGTATCTGCGCTCCCTGATTTACACAGTCCTTGCATACTCCGTTCGGGTCAACCCCGTCGTTTGATGTGTATGAGCAAACGTTGCTGAGCACTCCAGAGCCGGTTGGAAAATCCGCGACGTTGATGGAGCACGAAACCACACTTGCGCTTTGAGTACAGCTAAAAGATGGAGCCGATATGGTCGAGAAACTTGGGCAGGAGGAGGTCTTGGTGTCAGCGCAAGAAAAAAATGCTTCCTGCGAGCCATCACTACGTGTACACGCAGCATAGTTCGCATTTCCGTCTGAGTCCGTGTCAAAAAATGCACATGCTGCACCGTTCGGATTACTACTGACATAGGTCATCGAGAACGAAACGACCCCCACAGTGCCGGTATTGAAGCACATGGTTGCGAGGTCGATACGAGGTGGTGGCTGTCCTGGACAGAGCCCAGAACCTGTCGCGCTTGTGCACTGTTGAGCCGTCGCCTCAACTGGGGCGAGCGATGTCAGGGCAGAAAGAGATAATATCAGGAGTGCACGCAGAGGAAGGAAATTTGTAGCAAGGCTCATAGATGGTTCCCAAGAGAAATAACGGCGACTACTCAGCGTCCCGCGTATCATGCCCAGTATCACGGGCTAATCAAGTCCCGACACCTTAATTTGAATGGTTCTTTCGCAACGTACAGGAATAGTCGATTATTATTTGCATGGGGCACACTTCGGTATGCGTTCAGGTGGTGCCCATGAAGTTCGCGCCGCGACAATACCCTTCAGGGGTGTGTGGTTAATCAATCGGGGGGCGCGTTGATGCGGATGTCGTTGGCGCACTCCTTGTAAATCAATCTTAACGGGTAGCTCCACTGAGCAAGCTCCCCTGTGCAGAGATGGAACGCCGGGCAAAAGAGCGCGGTGTCAGCGCCAGCGAATGAAATTGGGTCCCTTAACGCCAAGCCGAACTCTACAGCCTCCCGCGTTTAAGAGTGTGGTGCCGGTCGCTGCGGCTGCTCGGGCATGTTCAATGTTGAAAGATCTGGAAAATGCGCCCGCTGTTCTCTGAACTCTGTATCCTCTAAAACCGGAACTGCCGCCTCAAATTTAATCATATTCCCTGAAGCTTCTGCCACTGCGATACGAATTTGCTCTTGAGTTGCCCCGTCTTCACTTGATGACCATAGGGCGTGAAGCCCTTGGAGGGCTCTATAGAACTGTTTAGTTGACGAATTATCGAGGTTGAGGGCTGAGCGAAGTTGGGCTACGTCGTTGAGGAATTTCTCCTCGTTACTATGAGGATTGAGGGCAGCGTGCTTAAGTATTTTTACCTGTTGTAGAAAACTGTCGTGTTCACTCCTCTCAGCTCGTTCTGATGTCTCTAATAGACGCAAGCAGGCTCCGGCGAGTGAAAGAAGCCAATCTCGCGCCTGAAGGTCAAATTGCGAAAAACGAATTCGTCGCATATCGATAAGCTGTTCAACTTTGTGTGCTTGACCTGTTGCGTAGTGGTTACTCACAAGAGCGTAGATCGTGTTAATCAGGCTCTGCTTGATCTCGCAGGAGGGATTTGTCTTCTTTGGCGGTTGCATCAGTAGCTCATATTTCCTGAGCATCGATTCTGCCTCCAGGCGGATAAGATCTGCCAGTCGAGAGATCTGATGCGGCTTCTTGGTGGCCAAATGCTCTGAGATGCTGAGATGCTGCGTTAGGTCAAATTCTGGTGGAAGGGTTTTACCCTGCCTTGTCAGGGTTGCTTTCATTGAAGTGTAAGCGTCGCGAGCGTCTTTCGTGGAAAATCCACCCTTCACCACATTGTGATAGGCGGAAGTGAAGGACGTGGTCCAACAGTCAAGCAGCTCGTCAACTGCAGCACGCTTCTTGCTCTCGGTAAGGTCAGTTGCATAGTTGCCGTTTACATAGGCGGCAATCCAAGATGCAACATGTGTACCGTAAAGATGAATAGCTTTTCGTTCGTATAGAGACGTTTTTCCGTGAGCTCCCAGAGCATCACTGAAAGACTCCGAGACCCCGATCGATCTCATAAAGTAAGGTACGTAATTGGGGCCCAGGCTCCCCATGAGTAGCTCGCGTAGAGAGAGCACAGGGCGTTGAGTGATGAAATTCGTTACGGCGATGGGCCCCAATTTCTTCAAGATAGCGGCAATCTGCTCGAACGGCATCGTCCCGCGGTTGAGCAGATCTATTCGTTTGCCGCCTAGAAGTGGGCGAGTAAGAAAATTGAAGGCTCGCTTAAATGCAGGAATCGGCATATATGATTCCGGATCTGCCAACTGAAGAACGCGATTGTAGAGAATCGACTGCCAGTCCTTGAAGGTGTGAACGAAGTTTGTTAGCTCGTCGGGAACAAACTTTTTAAGGAGCTGTTTAACTCGCGTAGTATTGCGTCGTAGCCACGTGGACGGCGCAAAAGCATCCTCCCGAAAGACCTCTCGGTACTCATCGCCACCTGCCGCACCGAAACAGGCTAAATAGCTGTTATCCTCCTCATCGCCAAAATCTTTGACGTAGCCTGGCGGGTGGTGGTCATGGGTAAGTGGTTCGGTGGGTTTCAACACACACAGCCAGTCGGCGAGCGTAGCCTCAGGGCGAACCCTAAATACATGCTCAACTAATGCTCGAACCTCTGGGGTAACTTGAGAATCAAAGAGCCATAATCGTCTTCCATGTTCATCTGAAATAAAACGCCCCACTATGAGGGGTTTGTGGGGCGTGTGTACGTCGTCATTGTATTCGAGTTCGCCAGCATCTCCGCGTAGGCACTGCGCTACAATACGAACGTACTCGGGATTTTTTAGATCATCGTTGTGAAACAGTGGGTACGTTCGTGCCTCGAGAGAATGTACAAATGTTTCAAGACGAGTCCTCACAGTCTCAAGATTGGCGGCCCAAGTTCGGCTATTAGGAAATTCATTCTCTAGCGTCGTAGCCAGCGTATTCAACCCATCTGAAATTTTTTTGGCCGTTGATACTGAGTCGTTGATCAAGCGTGACGCCGGATCGATCAGAAGAAACTGAGCTTCGCGCCTACCACGTCCGGCATTGTTTCGAAAAGCCGGATCTACAAACTTTGCGAGTTCCTTTAGAAAAACTCGACAGGTAGCACGGTCTTCAAAACGTGGGGGTAGGTTTGATGCGTTCTCTCCGGTTTGGGCCCGCGGTGCGAAGAGGTCGTTACGAAACTGCTCTATCGACTTGAAGCGAGTGCCTGCTTCACTACAGAAAAATCGCCCTTGGGAAAGTGGTTGATTCGCACGCTTGATGAACTGCTCGCCGCTCTGATTCGAGTTACTAACTCGCGACAATTCTCCAAGAATCTTCGCGATCATTAGCCCAAATTCGCCGATGGGTTTAATAGTTACTGTCCCGCCAGTTTTTTGAACCTCATGATCCGCGATTGCGACGGCACGACGGTATTTCTCGACCAATGCAGCCATAGCAGCACGGTCATTGAAATCGAGGTCCTTAGTCCTATCCTCAATCCGGACGGAGAGGTCGTTTCCATCTCGAAAGCCGTCAACCTTATTCAACTCAAGCGTAGCTGTTGCATCTTGAATTTGGGTCTCGGGGAAATCGGGATGAAGTTGCCTCAAGATGTCTGGAAACTTCCCTTCAACTGCAAGGCTGATGTAACCGTGTAGGGCATAGCTAAACGCGTCGTATCCAGTAGCTAAGACCGGGAAGGGATGAACATAGAAGTTAACGCGAATCTGCTGAGCGCAGATTTTAAGCCGCGCTCGCTCTGCTGGTGTGTAGGCTGTATCCTTACCAAGGTCGACACGAATTATTCCATCTGAGCAGCTAAAGTTGATAGCCGGCAGCCGAGGTTCGTTGGTAGTTGCAGCTGCACGTCTCGTAGCAGCGAACTCGGCAGCGAGCGGAGTTCGCGCTCCGTGCGAGCTGTTATCTTGTGATTCAGAAAGCCCCATAGCTACAAAGTCCTTACTACCAACAGCACTGGGTGTTCTTTGCTAGGCCCCGCTGATTCTGGAAGGAATGATTGTCCCAGCGGGGAGCGTCCATTATCGAGCAACTTGACGAACGGTGCCATAGGCGGGGCTGGTTCTCAATTGAAAATGTGCTCGTCTGAATTCTACTCCGGCACAGCCGCATCTAACTCACTATAGCGGGTTATACCTAGTTGCAAACGGTATGAAATGATTCGATTTGAGCCAAGTGAGAAAAATAATAGCATTCGATGCTACTCGACGTGTGAGCGGAGGGAGCTGTTCGACTGCAATAAAAGAAGCGGCGGGCGCCTAAATGTCTAGCTTATTAATTCACAAGTCCTTAGTTAAGGGCAACCGCTACCGCCCC
>JAYVGZ010000611.1:0-2403 GCA_043771805.1 Pseudomonadota bacterium | reverse complement strand
TGTGAACGGCTAGTTGTTTTCACCCCGGATTTGCATCCGCAAATCCGCCCCTGAGGGGCTGGACGCTGCTCGGACTTTAACTCCACCCCCTGAACGCTTGCAAAAGATCTTCGCGCCACTCGATCCGAAAAATCGGCTGCTTCTCACTCCGCGGGAAAAACGTTTCGAACGGAATGAAGAGAAAGCCCGTGAGAATGACGTTCAGCACAAACCAATCGAGGCCGAGAAACATTCCGGTCGTAAGCTCGCCGGATGGCTCGACGCGAGAGCCTCCGAGCAATGTAGCGAGGAGGGTGATAGTCATGCCGGTGAAGCCGAGAACCTTATTCTTTCGGAGAACAAGGTTGAGGATAGAGAAGAGGAAGGACGTGATTAAAAGAAAGTGCAGGCCAAGCCTGAACGCGGCGCCTGAGTAGACGGGGCGTGCATCAGAAACTGTAAAAAGACTGGGATACCGGAGGCAAAATACAAGAGCAAGGCCCGCTGTTGCGAGAACGAGGGCTGAAACGCCGCTGATCCAACCGGTTCCGAACTGTTTCGTCTCTGGGGATGCCTCTAGTTCGGATCGGATTTTTTTGCGTAGTTCGGCGACCATCGGGGTTCCTTAGGATGACAGATAGAGACTGCTTAACACGGAGAAGGGGCTTTAGGCATCAGAGCTTTCTGAGGATTCGAGGTTGAGACCTTCACCGCTCAGATCAGCGCACACAACTGTGAAGATTTGCGGTAATTCTGACAATTTTTCCACGGTTAACTGACTTACCTGCGACCGTGGTGTACGCTGCTGCCTCCGTTTTTTGCTCCTTGGCGGGCCTTTCGACTAAGTTCGGCGCGTTCAAGAGGAAACTTTTTTCAGGTGGTATGAAAACATCGACGACTCAAGATAGCTGTTTTTTCTCCCTCGTGCTTTCAAACGTGGCGAAGGAAATTTTCCTGGACCTCTCTCCACTTTTCGCTGAATGTGCCGAGCGCCACCTCGCCCCCTTCCGTTGGGATGACGAGACTAATCTATTTGAAATCGTCGTTCCCCTGCCGGGCACCAGTGCACGAGAGGCAACTGCACCCAGCATTGATATTGCAGGAATCTCAGCATATGCAAGCGACTTGAGAAATAGGCAAGGGGACCTAGTTCCGGTCTGGTTAATTGGCCAAATCATTCAGCCCGACGGCGGTTATCGATCTCCAAGTGCTCTCACGCGGCACATAAATCGCAAGCCTGAAGGTGATGGTACCGACTCCGAGGAGGAAAAAGACTACCGCCTTGTTAAGGCTGCGGCTCAAGCCTATACACTGGCGCATAATCAGAAGCTTTCTATGCCCCAACCGGAACCTGATCTGATGCAAGGACACCGGTGTGTTGAGAGGCCTGATGCACCCGCAAACAACGAGCAACTTTCTAGTCCCCATGCGCAGCTATATCGTATGGGCTATTGTGCCGTACTTTCATTACCTACTTCAGAGGTTCCCTCCGCGCAATCAGACGCGGTGCTTTCGCGCTGCGAGGAATTTCTTGAGGGGCATGGGCGGGAGAGAATTACTATCTCATCTTCTACCGGCGGAACTTCACGACACTGCTTTCAGATAGTGGTGCCACTGGCGGATTATAATGACCTTCTTAACCTGGCACGCTCGCTCAAATTCGAGATCGTAAGCGAGCAGGACAGTTAGTTTAAGCTAGCGTGCATCGCAACTCTCTCAGGCGAATTGCGATGTAATTGGATGTCGTCACTCGCTCTTCAATTCTTAGATTCCCTTGAGATTCTCTTTCCACGCGCGTGCCTCGTCTGCGATCGCCCCCTCTATCGGCACAGACTCTGCTCCCGATGCACCCCGAGGATCGGCAAACCGGATTCACTTGATCCACTACACCGCTGCCAACGATGCTTCTCTCAAATTCCAAACATTGCAGAATACCCAACCAGAGAGTGCACCGCCTGCACCCTCTTTCCGCCCCTGCCAACCTCAATCCGCTTCCTATGGGAATACGGAGATCTACCTCGCGACCTTATCCGAGCCATGAAGTACCGGCCCAGCCCGTGGCTAGCGCGGTGGGGTGGTGCGGCTTTGCGAAGCCAAATCCTCACACTCTTTAAACACCCTGAATGGGACTTCATAATTCCAATCCCGAGCTCTTCGATTAATATGCGCCGAAGACTCTTCAACCAGTGTCATGTCATGGCTCGGGCGCTAACCAAGGGCACACCTCGTTTGGGCAAGGTATCGACATCACTTTACAACCGGCAGCATCGCCTCCCTCAAGCGCAACTTACCCACGACGAGCGACTTAGACACCTGCGTGACCGCTACGGCTACAAAGGCCCTTCGCTCGTTGGCAAACGTGTCCTTTTAGTGGAAGACGTTCTTACTACCGGCGCAACCTCAAGCGCTGCCGCGCATGCGCTC
>JAYVGZ010000610.1:0-4291 GCA_043771805.1 Pseudomonadota bacterium | reverse complement strand
CACAACGTAGCCCTCCGAGACCTGGCAATTTCGGTGCTCGATAGAGTTAAAAAAGCCCGCAAAGGAAAGTTATCGGCCCGCGATAGCGCTCTCTACGCCGCTGCCGACCAGCAGTTCAACGTAAACCTGAACACCTCGAATACAGTTCCCGAAGTTCAGTACACGTGCGCTACGAAGAAGTAATACTGCAGATTACTGCTCACCGCCTCGAAGTACCCAGATGCGCATTGAAAGAAATACGCAGTAGAAAGCCGTGACCGGAATGCCGAGCACTAAGAAGATAAAGAGCGGCACATCGAGCCGGGCCTTGAGAGCTTGAATGGTGAAGTAGATAAGGCAGGCGAAGGCTCCGCTACCGAGGATTGCTGCTATAGCTACCGACACTGAGCGTCGTGCCTTCAAATAGAAGAAAGTTGAGAGCGATGCCAAACCGACGATTATCTGGCCCATCATAGGGAGAACTAGAAAAACGGTAAGGAAGAAGGGGGTGACTGCTGCGGCGATCGCTAGCGTCCATATGAGCTCTGTTGTTGTGGCGGGTTGGACGCGGGATTGGACGCGTTTGCGGTAGTGCTTTTCTAGGTTGTCGAGAGAGGGTTTTTGGTCTGTTTTTACTGTCGGTGCTTGTGATGCCACGTCGGAGAACCTCCAATTAAATCATTCTCCTTCGAACGGTATCACAGCCCCTGACGACCTTCAAACGGGGCTACGGTGAGGTAGCTAAGTACCCAACCTAAGTAGGATCTGTTTTGCGGTTTGGGTGAAGATTGTAAAAAGTTGGCTCGCCTCGTCTGTGCCGTAGTATTGGCCTATCGTTTGCTGAGGAAGAGTATTTGGATCGGGGTTGCCGTTGTTATACCCAAACTCCATCTGTGTGGTGTTAAATCCACCGCGCTGAAAGCTGTGGGAGTTGGCGGGGCAGCTTGCATTGGTCACTATGTTTATCTGGCGACGAGGTGAGAACTTGTATTTATCGTCAAACTTCGCTCCTACCCATGAGCTGTAGGGACCGAAGCCGGTTGCTAGTGTAGCCTGCGAGAACGCGAGACGATGAAGGAAGTTGTCCTTTCTACGAAAATGGTTGTCCGCATCTTGGGCGGGATCCCCGCACTGCGCAGCCTGGCGCCCTAAACCAATAGAGAAAACTGTGGCTTGCTGATTCCTGCGGACCCAGTCGGCAACTTCGATGGGGCAAAAATAGTGGAGCTGCTCTGCGTTAGAGCGTTGGACGATTACTCCCCCAGTAGTGGTGTAATTGTTCGAGAATGGCACGCCAGATACAGCGGCCCCGCCAAGGCCAGGTAAGGTGAAATCAAGGGTTGTCAAACATCCACGTCGCCTTCCGGCCGGTACTGTCAGACTCCCATCAAGAGCGCGGTTGAAATCTGCGGGGTTGGGCCAGACGTCACCGCATATCGGTGCGGAAGTTGCGTAGGTAGGGGTAGACGGGGCCACGATCGGCGTCCCGGTCGAGGTTGCTCCGACCTGGAAGTTAAAAAGATCTCCGCCCGCCGATGAATGAACAAGGGGGCCCGGACCGCGGTGGGGTATGGCGGGCGCGACACTGTCCCTCCATTCGAGGGAGTATTGGTACCAATCGTTTATATAGGGTCCCGAGGGAAAGTTCGGCGTTAGGGCCGCGGTAGTGCGCAATACGCCGGCGTCTGATGCCACGTTATTGAAGCTTCCCCTCATTGCATTAGGGGCCCCGTCTGTGAAGAAAACGTAAAATTGACGAGTAGATCTCTGCGCCACAATATCCCACGCCCGAACCGATGCCATTTCACCTGCTGCCCTCAGAAAACCGTCACATGGGTTGGTGTTACTGAAAGGAATTAATCCTTGGATTTGCCCTGCGGGGCTGCAGTTTCCATCAATGCGGGAAACCGTACCGCCGGCATCCGATTTGCCAGTGATTGAAGCGAAAAAGCGGTCATAGATTCCTTGTGTAGCACCAAAGGCCATTGGCGCTGGCCCCGTGCCACTATTTAAACACTGAGGTTGCATAATTGGCGCGGCAACCGTTGCGGCAATATTAAAGGGGACGATCGTAATCCGGTCACGGAAAGGGTTAAAAAAGCGCTGAAAGTTTACAGCTGCTGTCTTTAGGCGTTCAATAATCCGAATTCGCCCACCGCTCCCACATGGGTTCGCGGTGTCTCCTCGGCATGTACAATCAGGATCAGATGGATCGTCGTCACAGATCATCGAGCCAGAGGTATCTAGAATCATCGCGATAGTCGCTGGCTGAAGTGCGGCAGTTTGGGTAGTGGAAACCGTGCACCTGGTTGAATCTGCACCCGAGCATCCGACGGACATTCCGGTGGTCTGAATTCGCCCTGCTAAGAGTGTCGGCACCTTGTAGGTCAGAGAGATCGTGATTGAATCGTCTACAGGATTGTAGGCATCGGGTTTGACGTCGATCACTATATTGTTTGCGGTGATCTCAGCCTGAACATCGAGATTCGAGGGGACGGCAGCTATGAGGTTTTGCGTTACTACTTCTTCTACATGAGCAAGCAACGCCGCTATTTGAGCCGAGTCCGCCTTCTTGCGCCTAATTCCGCCGTTTGTATCGTACTGTGGCGAACCCCCGTATATGGTCTGCCAGCCCTTCAGCGCGCGATACCCTAATCCAGAAACCACTCCCGCCCTAGCAGCTTTCTCCAGACGCACTCGCCAGAGATACAAATTACCCGCATCGAGTGCTGCGGCCGCGAGCGAAAGCAGAACCCCTAGCATGATGCATACGCAGACGATGATGTAACCACCCTGTTCAGAGGATTGTCGTTTCACGGAAACCTCCATCGGTTCGGGCAGAATTCGCGCCCATGAAAGCATTAAAGAGGCTAAAGACTGGATCGTAGCCGAACGTAACTTCCGCAACCACCATTCTCTCGCGAATTACCGCCTGTGCTGCTGATACTAAAATAACATTATCAGTCGAACGTGCGAGGACTTTGTCACCTGAATGCAAGCGCACGCGTGAATTTACGAAGGGATCAGTGCCGCCCTGCGTGGGACGAATCGCTACTTGAGTGATGATTTTTGTCTCTGGATTATCCGTCGTAACAGCACCAAGCAGGCCGTAGTTGTATCTGTAGACTGATAAAATTACCCTTGAACGTCCGCCAGGAATGCGCTGATCCATTCGCGGTTGTACATCTTGAATAACCCGATCGAGACACTCCTCCGTCAACCTGGTGGATGTTACCTCATCAAAAGCTACTGTTGTTTCACCCTGTGTCACCGCATTCCAGTCTGCACACTGTCGATACGCCTGATTGGCCGCTTCTTGGGAGAATGAAACTGCAAGCTGATCGTACCGCAGGAAGCGCGTATACTCGAGCACACCTGCTGGTATCATAAGAAGCACGGGCGCGACTATCAGAAGTTCAACGAGCACATGCCCGAGACTTAGATCCTTGTTTTTGGCTGGTTTACGCACAGAGTAAGTAATCATTGGTTCACTATCTCCAGACGGCCTATCGCTCGGCCCTCT
Organism: Pseudomonadota bacterium; assembly: GCA_043771805.1. GTDB lineage: Bacteria > Bdellovibrionota_C > UBA2361 > UBA2361 > OMII01 > JAYVGZ01. Next base: position 789 of record JAYVGZ010000610.1, on the reverse strand, counting down.
AATCCGAACCGTGGATCAACTGCTGAGCCGTTCGTTGCGATCGCGCCGTATCCTACTGCACCGCCGCCTAGGACAAGATTGAGAACCCCCGCAACGATCGGTGAGTCGTGGGCAATCCATACCTCCCAAAGCTGCCCAGCAGTCATCTGGTCGGGAATTGCGGTGCTGGCTGTACAGGTAGTTAGGGGTGAGTTTACCGGACGAATACACACCTTGAAGTTTGTGTCCGATGTGACATCACCGAGACCATAGCCAGTCCCCAGCTCCCGCGCTCGAAGCATCGCCCGGTTTAGGATCTGCTGCTGGCGAGTAGGGTCTTCCGCTTTGCAGTAGGTCGGATTCTCGGCAGTCCCCCCACACTGCCCAGTAACCACCGACCTCAACACCAGCGTAGCCACAAACTGCACCGCAAGATTCCTCCACGCCAACACCATAAACTGTATCGCCGCGAATATTAGCAACAGAAACAACGGCGTCGCGATCACAGCTTCGTAGATAGCAGTACCTCGCTGTGACTGTCGTGATTCAGTTCGCCGCACTGATGTATCCCTCTCTATAAAACCTGTGTCTGACACCCAACCCGGTGCCATACCAACTCTTAAGTCGGCAGGTAAAGAGAGAAGCTTTAGCAGTTTCTTGCTGACTAATGAGCTGAATTTACAAGGCGGGCGAGAAAAACGCCTTTTATTCGTATCCGTTCACGGGTATATTTTTGTTCACAAATCAAAGGTGTTACGCGAACAATTTTTGCAGTCAGGCGAACGTTTCGTCGACAACGAGCTAATCGCT